>CAKZKZ010000309.1 GCA_937124495.1 uncultured Dokdonia sp.
ATTTGCACTCAAATATGATGATTTGAATTTAGCATTTATAAAAGAAGTTTTTATAGATGAAAATTATGTGAGTGTTCAAAAATATGAGATGGCAAATTGGGATGAAGTTGTAACTGAGACCCGTGAGTTTATAAGAGACTTTATACAAGACGGAAAAGAAATAATTACTGCAGAACAACTTAAAACACCTCAACAAGCTGAAAATATTGCTGAAGCTGCATTTGAAAATCTCGATGATATTTCAAAAGAGATCGTAAACATTATAGAAGAATATGTAAAACCTGCTGTTGCTAGTGATGGAGGAAATATCGTATTTAAAAACTATGATGAAAAAACAAAAAATGTATCTGTGATCTTACAAGGTGCTTGTAGTGGATGTCCTTCGTCTACATTTACGCTTAAAAACGGAATTGAAAATATGCTTAAACAGATGTTACCTGGGCACATCAATGTCGTTGAAGCGATCAATGGATAAGATAAAATACATAATCTATTAAAAATTTATATTTCTAAACATAGCTTATTGATTATTTGTAACTTACTCTCTCAACATATTTTTTAACTTAAAAAAAGAAGTATTATGGCTGTAATGAAAGTAATCGAAGTATTATCTAGTTCTAAAACTAGCTGGGAAGATGCAACGCAGAATGCTGTAAAGCAAGCATCAAAAACTGTAAAAAACATTAAATCTGTTTATGTTGCTGAGCAAAGTGCTGTAGTAAATGGAGATGAAGTAACAGAATATCGTGTAAACCTTAGACTTACTTTTGAAATAAAGTAATACAAACACATATTTTTAATAAAAAGAGGCTGTCTTATAAAGTTAAGACAGCCTCTTTTTATTTTCCACAACTATCGAAATGTCTGCATTTTAAAAACAAAAAATTAATGTAATTTTCACATTTTCTTAACACTTTGTTTTTTTTTGTATTTTCACTTTCATGAATAGATACCTCTATATAATCTTATTACTCATAATAGCACTACTTTCAAGTTGTAAAAGCCAACTAGATTCTGACATGCATACATATACTAATGACCTCATAAATGAGACAAGTCCTTATTTACTCCAACATGCACATAATCCTGTAGATTGGAAACCTTGGAATGAAGAAACATTAGCACTTGCTAAAAAAGAAAATAAGCTCATCTTAGTAAGTATAGGATATTCTTCTTGTCACTGGTGCCATGTTATGGAACATGAAAGTTTTGAAGACACCCTTGTTGCTAATTTTATGAATGATAATTTCATTAATATAAAAGTAGACCGTGAAGAACGACCTGATGTAGATAATGTATACATGACCGCAGTTGAACTTATCACGGGAAGAGCTGGTGGTTGGCCTTTAAACGCTATTGCCTTACCTGATGGAAGGCCTATATGGGGCGGCACTTATTTCCCAAAAGAAGATTGGATCAATGCCTTACAACAAGTATCTACCGCCTTTAATGAAACCCCTAACGCTTTAGTAGAATTTGCAGACAAGCTAGCCTCGGGTATAAAAACAAGAGATATTGTTACTCCAAATCCTAACAAACCCAAATTTGAAGAAGAACTCATCTTATCATCATTAACGACTTGGTCAACATATTGGGATACGCAAGAAGGAGGTATCAATAGAGCCCCTAAATTTATGATGCCTAATAATTACCAATTCTTATTGCGTTATGGACATCAAACTCAAGACTCAACTGTACTAAATTATGTACATACAACACTAAAAAAGATTGCTTATGGCGGTGTAAATGATCACATTGGAGGTGGGTTTTCAAGATATAGCACAGATAAAAAATGGCATATTCCCCATTTTGAAAAAATGCTGTATGACAATGCACAACTAGTAAGCCTCTACAGCGATGCATATCTCCTTTCTAAAAAAGAACTATATAAAGAGACCGTATATCAAACCTTAGACTATGTCGCTCGTGAAATGACCACTGACGAGGGTAGTTTTTATAGTGCATTAGATGCAGATAGCAATACTCCTGAAGGAGAACTTGAAGAAGGTGCTTATTATGTATGGACCGAAGCTGCCTTAAAAATAATTTTAGAAGAAGACTTTGAGCTATTTGTAGCCTATTACAATATTAATGACTTTGGCAAGTGGGAAAAAGATAACTATGTCTTAATTCGTCAAGATTCAGATGTAGATTTTGTAAAAGAACACGGAATCTCCCTTGCTGATTTTAAAGAAAAACAAACTCAGTGGAAAGATGTTTTATTACGCTTTCGCGAAAGCAATAAAGAAAAACCACGCTTAGATGACAAAGTACTTACTGGTTGGAATAGCCTTATGACAAAAGGCTACGTAGATGCGTATCGTGTGTTTAATGAACAAAAATTCCTAGATGTAGCTCTTAAAAACGCCACATTTATCGTTGATCACATGATCCGTAAAGATGGAGGTCTTAACCGAAATTATAAAAATGGAAAAAGTACCATAAATGGGTATCTAGAAGATTACGCGAGTACTATAGATGCATTTATCGCTTTATTTGAAGTCACTGCAGATCCTGTTTGGCTAGCCCGCGCAAAGCAATTAACAGATTATACGTTTACTCATTTTCAAGACAAAACAAACAGCATGTTCTTTTTTACATCTGATGAAGACACTGATTTAATAAGTCGTAATGTAGCGTACGTAGATAAAGTAATCCCTGCATCCAACTCTATGATGGCAAAAAATATTTTTACCCTCTCACATTATTATCTGGATAAGTCCTATACACAAACAGCGGCAACGATGCTCAATAATATGCAGCCAGAAATAGACAGATCTCCAACTGCCTTTAGTAATTGGTTAGATTTATACTTAAACTACACCCAACCCTATTATGAAATTGTTATTGTAGGCTCGAATGCAAAAGAGGTACTTACCGAGTTAAACACCTTTTATCTTCCTAATAAATTAATCGCTGCAAGCATATCAGAAAGTACACAGGAGATTTTTGAAGGGCGTTATCTTAAAGATGAGACACTCATTTATGTTTGTGTAAATAATGCCTGTAAACTCCCTGTCAGGACTGTAGAAGAGGCACTGAAACTTATTGAACTTTAACAGAAGTTTAGCCCTATAAATAAGTAACCCCTATAAGTTCTTAATAGTTTTGCAAAAAAAATAATATGCAAGATTTACAGGAATATCAACAATATGCTAACGAAGCTATGACTTGGGTATGGGATTTTGCTCCTAAACTTACGAGTGCTTTTATTATTGCGATTGTTGGACTTTGGGTGATAAAGATTATAAAGCGCTTAGTCAATAATTTTTTCAAAAACAAAGAGTATGATGATACCCTAGAAAAATTTTCTTCAGACCTTATTAGTTGGTCACTTAAAATTATTCTATTTGTCATTATCATTACACAGTTAGGTGTTAAGACTACATCTTTAGTTGCTATTATAGGAGCTGCTGGTCTTGCTATAGGTCTTGCTCTTCAGGGGTCGCTTGCCAATTTTGCAGGTGGTGTTCTTATTCTTATTTTAAAACCTTTTAGAGTAGGTGACTTTATTAAAGCTCAAGGACAAGAAGGAACCGTAAAAGAAATTTCTATCTTCACTACAAAAATCAATACTTTCGGAAATCAGTTAGCAGTAATTCCTAATGGCAAATTATCTAATGAAACCATCCTAAACTACTCAACAGAAGGAATACGACGCGAAGCTATGACTTGGGGAATTGCTTATGGTGATGATATAAAACTTGCCAAAGAAATCCTTCTTGGTCTCGTAAATGAACAGGAAACTGTTATCCAAGAAGAAGATAAATTTCCTATGATTGTTCTTGCAGAATTAGGAGATAGTAGTGTTAATCTATCCTTAAGGTATTGGACAACTAATGAAGATTTTTGGACAGTACGCTGGCACATTCTAGAAGAAGGAAAGCGCAGAATTGAAGCAGCTGGAATTTCGATACCGTTTCCACAACGTGATGTACACGTTCATAATATGGAAACAAAATAATATTTTCAATATTCCTTTCAGGTATTCAAGAAGGTCACAAAATTAGTATATAATCTTTATAAAAGATTGTATACGTATACGCTTTCGCGAAAGCGATAAAAATCTCATACAACTAGATTCTAAATACTCTCTTTATAAATAATATATACACGATACAACTCCTTATCACTTTACAGATGTAATACCTATTTGCGTCGACAAGACTTCTATTTTAAGAAAAAAAACATTTTGAGAGTGGGTTATACAGCAACTTGCTTCATTTTTAGTAATTTTAAGTACTCAATAAAAACATAACATTAAAAACTAATATGGAAAAGTATCAAAAATGGATTGATTTAGCCATCGAAAAAGGCACTGAATATGGTGGAAAGATAATCATGGCTATTGTTATATGGATAATAGGTAAATGGATTATCGGTAAATTAATGAAGTTATTTAAAAAAGGGCTTCGTAAAAATGATAACATAGATCCTACATTAGAAAAATTCTTATCTAATCTTTTAAGGACCATACTACTTATCTTATTGATCATTTCGATACTAGGACAACTTGGTATAGATACTGCTTCATTTGCCGCTATTCTCGCTGCCGCAGGTCTCGCTATAGGCCTTGCTCTACAAGGGTCACTTTCTAATTTTGCAGGAGGTGTTCTTATTATGCTTTTTAGACCTTATAAAGTGGGGGACTTAATTGAAGCGCAAGGAGAAATAGGTGTTGTAAAAGAAATTCAGATTTTTACAACTAAAATTTCTACCCCTGGTAACAAACTAGTTATTATTCCTAATGGGGCTTTATCTAATGGAAATATAAAGAACTATACAGAACTAGGTGAATTGAGAGTAGATTTGACTATTGGTGTTTCTTATGATGCAGATATTAAAGAGACCAAAGAAGCTCTTATGAGAGCGATGAACTCCCAAAGTAAAGTACTTAAAGATCCTGCTCCTTCAGTTAACATGGGAGAGTTAGCAGATAGCTCTGTCAACTATGAAGTACGCCCGTGGGCAACTCCTGAAGATTATTGGGATGTATACTTTCAAACTATTGAAAATTGCAAAATCGAGCTAGACAAAGCTGGCATTGAAATTCCTTATCCACATGCTGTTGAAATTAAGAAGGAAGAATAACTACCATCTTATGTAAAAGCTAAAATCTCCCATATCACTTGATGATATGGGAGATTTTTTTTATGATATATTTTATGGCGAAGAAAACTTCTTGATCGTTATTTTGATTTTGGAACTCCTGCAATAAAGTCTTTTAGATAATACGGTTCAAAATAGGCGACATCTTCATGATCTTCTACGTTGTTTTTAACTTCTGCAAGCTGGCACATTTGTGTTGCAGATGGTAATGTTTCTTTTATAAAAATTGCATTGGGATGATCACAAACTTCTTCAAACTTTGCCACTCCATTCCCTATAAAATACACCTTCCCTTTTTCTAGGTATTCTATAAAAGAATTTTCTTCTAGCACTTGAGCTTCTGTATCCCTGACTTGATGATGATCAGCATCAAAAACAGCACTATATACTTCCATTCTACGGGCATCTAGCATAGGTATAATAAAGGCACCTTGATCACAGGTAAGTTGATGAGATAATGCTTTTAATGTAGCAATAGAGATAAGGGGAACTCCTAGCGCATAGCATAATCCTTTTGCTGCAGAAACCCCTATACGTAATCCTGTATAACTTCCAGGACCTTTACTTATGGCTATAGCCGTAAGTTCTTCTTTATTCATTTTTGCATTAGCAAGCACTTCTTCTATATAAGGATGCAAACGTTCTGCATGAGAATACCGCACTCCATTATCCTCTTTTAACACGACTTGCTCTCCATAAATAGACAAAGCCACCGAACAATTAGTGGTGGCTGTCTCTATGCATAATATCTTAGACATGGTTATTCATCTATTTCGTTTTCAGAATCTTCTTCATCTTTCTTAACTTCTACTACATCTCCAGTCTTGAGTATTTTCGTCACAAGATTATAAGGTCCTGTAATAATCTCGTCATCCTCACTTAATCCAGACAATATTTCGATTTTAGAATCATCTTGAATTCCCGTTGTCACTACTTTAAGTTTTGCTTTATTACCATTTTTAACAAAGACACATTCAAATTTTTTATCATCACCTTTAGTATCTTTTTTAGGCTTTCCTCTTTTAGTAGCACTTGTATCTGATTTTATAACAATAGCACTAATAGGAATAGCTACACTATTTTCTCTCCTTTGTGTAATGACATCTACTGTTGCTGTCATTCCAGGTCTAAATGGTGAATACGATTCTGATTTACCTTCGGTAAGATCTTTATATGATTCTTCAAGAATACGTACTTTCACTTTAAAGTTGGTTACCTGATCTGCGGTTAATGATGCTTCTGCTGAGTTCGCTATTTCTGTAACAATCCCTTTAAACTCTTTCTTTAAATAAGCATCAACCTCAACAACCGTAGAATCTCCAACTTCTATTTTTACAATATCGTTTTCATTTACATCTACTTCCACCTCCATATTTGAAAGGTTTGCAACTCTTACAATTTCGGTACCTGTCATTTGCGCAGTCCCTACTACACGTTCTCCTAGCTCTACACTAAGCTTAGATATCGTCCCATCTCTAGGAGCAAATATAGAAGTACGTCCCAGATTATCTCGTGCTTGCTTTACTTGAGCGGCAACACTCTGTACATTATAGAAGGCGCTTTGCTTATTTGCTTTTGCCACTTCATAATCAGACTCGGCTCTTTCATAATCTGATCTTGAAATCACACCCTTATCAAACAATGGCTTATTACGGTCATAATTTAATTTAGCTACTTTCAGATTTGCTTCTGCCTGTGCTAACCCTGAACGTGAATTCTGTAAAGATGCTTGAACTTGATTAAGTGCTCCTTGCACTAGATCCGGATTGATACGTACTAAAAGATCTCCCTTCTTTACATCTTGTCCTTCTATAATAGGAAGTCCAATAATCTCTCCAGACACTTCTGAAGATATACTTACTTCTATTTCTGGTTGTATTTTTCCAGTAGCAGCTACAGTTTCTATGATAGTAGCGCGTTCTACTAATTCTGTCTCTACTGACTTTCCTTTAACACCTCCTTTTATAACACCAGATTTGCTAAGGCCTATTAATGTTAAAATAACAACGATGGCTAGTCCTAGAAATATAAATATAGTTTTTCTACTCATTTTGGTTAGAATTTAAGTTCTGTGGCTGGAACTCCAAAGTAGAGTTCTAGCACTTTAATACGGAATATATAATCGTATTTTGTTCGTGTTAATTCAATTTGTGCATTATCAAAGCGTTGCTTAGATTGACTAAAATCAAATGCATTTGTACGTCCTACGTCATATCTAAGCTTTGCATATTCATAAGCAAGCTCTTGAGAGTTTAAAGCTACGATAGCTGCTTCATAACTTTCTTTGGCTGCTTTTGCATCTGTGTAAGCTTGATATACAGCAGATTCAAAATTAAGACGTGCTTGTTCACTTTGAAATTCAGAACGTCTTACATTCACTTCACTTCTTTTTATACTGTTACGTGTAGAGAATCCATTAAAGATAGGTACTGATAATTGCACTCCATAAGAGATACCATCATTTAAGTATAACTGATCTGTAAATGGCGTAGGATCTCCTTCTTCTGCAATAATATTAGGTATCAATGCAAATACTGATTGATTAGTACCTCCTACAATAGCAGTAGGGTTTTCAGAAATACTAACTGGATTATCTGGATCTTCAAAACGATTAATTGTAGGAGCACCAGACTCCCTTGTATTGTAATTAAAGAATCCACTAAGAGTTGGATACAACGATGTTTTACTTATCTCAAGATCCTTTTTTGCAATCTCTAAGTTTTGTTCTACAATTTTAAGATCATAACGACTTTCTTTTGCTTTTTCTATAAGTACTTCTGGCGTTGTATCTAAAATACTCTCCCCTATAATACTATAAGCAGAATCTTCGATATCAAAAGTACTATAGTCATCAAATGCTAATAACTGCGCAAGATTAATTAATGAGATTGTTACCGCATTTTCAGCAGATACGATTCGCTGATACTCACTAGCATCTGTTGCTTTAATCTCAAGTAAGTCACCACTAGGTAACACCCCACCATCGACCAACTCTTGAGTTCTCGCGATTTGCTCTTTAGTTACTGCATTTTGAGAAACAACAGTTTTAAGATTTTCTTTATTTAATAATACAGACAGATATGCTAATGCTACAGAAAGAGCAGTATCATCTTTGATTTTAGCAATATTATAATCGGCTGCAATTCTTGAAAGTTCTGCGCGATCTAATGACTTTTTATTTCTAAATCCATTAAATATTTGAATTCCAGCGGTAATACTATAAGAAGAGTTACGTAATGTTTGATTTTCTAACACCCCTGTGGTAATATTTTGTGTAAGACCGCTATTCCAGCTATTGGAAGCATTTGCATTTAATGTTGGCAAATAATTTCCTATCGCATCTTTCTTTTCGATAGCTGCAGTTTCTTCATCTAATTGTGTTTGCTTAATGGTAATATGATTATCTAAAGCGTATTGTACACACTCTTGTAATGTCCATTTCTTATTTTGTGAAAATCCTGCTATAGAAAACAGAAGACTAAAACATATAATGATTAATTTTCTCATAATATCGATTGATGTCCAATATGACTATTGAAACGTATTTATGTTACAAAAAATGTTATTTAATTTTTATTTGCTTTCGCGAAAGCGTACTCACACTGGATTTAAAATCTTTAACCTCTTCCTCCAAAACCAACTGGAGCTTTAATCTGGTTCCAAACTTTGATATTATCTTCTGAAGATATTCCGCTTTTGATTTCAACAAAAATACCATCGCTAACTCCTACTTCGATATCCCTACGTTCAAACTCTTGATCACCCGTGGCTACCTCGACATAAGGATTCTTAGTCTCTGGATCGTATTGCACAAGGGCCTCTTTTACAGAAAGCACCTCTTCTGCTTTTTCTAGGATGATACTGGCATTTGCACTTAGACCTGCTCGTATAAAAGTAGTAGAATCTATCTTTGCTAATGTTCCTTTAATCTCAAATTGTATCGCACCATTTTCTGCCACTCCTTTGGGAGCGATATAGTCTAGACTCGCGTCAAAGATTTTGTTTTCAATAGCTCCTACTGTGATTTCTAAAGGTAAGTCTTCTTTTATTTTTCCTACCTCACTTTCGTCAACTTTTCCCTCAAAAATCATTTTATCAACATCTGCAAGCGTTGCGATCGTTGTCCCGTCATTAAAATTATTTGCTTCGATCACCTGGTTTCCTGTTTTTACAGGAACATCTAGAATCATTCCTGTAATCGTAGATCGCACTTGTGTGGTCGCAGCAGCACCTAGGCCACTCGTTGTACCTGTTTTTATGATATCATAATTCTGCAAAGCACTTGTTAAATTAACTTGTTCCTGCTTTACACGTTGATCTGCCTGATTATATGTATTCTGAATACCATCAAAATCATTTGCAGAAACCACCCCTTTATCAAATAGTGACTTCTGACGATTGTAAATACTTTTTTGATTTTCAAAAGCAAGTTTTGCAGTTTGCACTGCTGTACGAGCACTAGCGATATTATTTTTTGCATTCGTTAGTGAAGAAGCATTAGGAACTACTTTAATTTTTGCGATCAAATCTCCTGCTTTAATCTGATCTCCTGCTTCAACGTAAATTTCATCTATAATTCCAGAGATATTAGGTTTAATAAGCACCTCTTCCTTTGGAACAATACTTCCTGTAGCTACTGTTTTCTTCACAATAGTACGCTCTGTAGCTTGTTCTGTTTGATACACCACTGGATCTTGTTTGTCTTTAGTATAGATGTACCATATACCTACGATAAATGCGACGGTAATTATAAGAAGCGTGATAATAGTTCCTGTACGTTTCATTCTCTTTATTAGTTGATTGATTGTTTTATGTTTAATCTATTCTAAGTGCATCCACAGGTTTCATTTGTGTGGCACGGCTCGCAGGTATAAGTCCAGCTAATAAGCCAGACACTATAAGAATGGCGAGTGCTATAAAAATAACATTAATATTAACTGATGGGTTTGCAAAATTATCCACCTTTCCTACTTGGTCTAAAATGGTATTCATAACCCAGATAAACCCAGCGGCCACAGCAATACCTGCCATACCTGATATGATCGTAAGAACAAGAGATTCTTGTAATATTTGTGATTTTATTTCCCAAGGTGTAGCTCCCAATGCACGACGCACTCCTATTTCTTTTGTGCGTTCCTTTACAACGATAAGCATAATATTACTGATACCTATTGCTCCTGACATTAACACGAGTGCTCCGACAAAATAACCTACAAAACTAAGTATAGAAAAAAGCCCCATGATCTTTGCAAACTCCTCTGCCAAATCAAAATGACCTATAGCTCGCTTATCATCTGGATGAACAGAACGCTGCTCTCTCATGGTAGCAAACACCTCCTGCTTAATATTTGTTATTGGAGTACCATCTTGAGCAGTAATAGCCATCCAACCCACATTATCAGCACGATTAAATGCTTGTGAAAACGTAGTAAATGGCACAAAAATAGTATTAGCATCTTCCTCTGCATCACCACTACTTTTTGGATTCTTAAAAGTACCAACAACTAAAAAGTTGACACCATTTATTTTGATGTATGTATCTAATGCCTCTTCTCCCTTATCATACAATCCTTTTACGACATCTTCACCTATTACGCAGATTTTACGCTTTTCATTAATATCTGAATATGATATATAACGTCCAGCCGTAATATCTTGTGGTTGTTGTTTTATAAACTCTGGATAATCTCCATAGATACTAAAAGCACCTGTCTTTTCTTTACGGGTAACATTATTTGCTCCATTAAAACCTCCTAATTGATTCCTAGGAGATATATATTTGAGCTGGGGGTACTTTTCCCTCAATACGTCTACATCTTCTAGTTTAAAGTTAAATCTCCGCCCTTTTGGCAATCCTTTATAGGACATAGAAGTCCCTTGAGACCACATAAACATAGAGTTTGTGGCAAAGTCTCCAAAATCTGCAGAGACTCCATTTCTCAATCCATTAGTAAGCGCTAGCAGAAGCACTAAAATTAAGATTCCCCAGAAAACACCAAAAGCTGTAAGAAACGTACGAAAGCGATTTGCGTTGAGCGCCTCTAGTATTTCATTCCATCGTTCTTTGTTAAACATCTGACTTGGTTATTAATTAATTCTTATTGTTATTCTGCTTAAAAAGCTTCTTTGTTATCCGTATTTCTTTTTTTGATACGCTTTCATACTTCAGTAGACTCCACATCAACTTCAGCAAACTGAAAACGCACAATCTATATATTCCATCTCACCTCTTACACCTCTCACTTCAAACTATCATTATTCATCTCTCAATGCCTCTATAGGTCTAATATTTGCTGCTCGTCTGGCGGGTATATATCCTGCTAATGCTCCAGCAACAATCAAAATAATCACCGTAGATATTGCTGTTACAAAATCGACCTGTGGAAACTTAATAAAGTCACTGTCTATTTGTGGACCAATAATTTCTAGTAAACCCACACCAAAAAATAGTCCAAGAAATCCTGCAACCGCAGTGATAAAAATAGACTCTTGCAATATCATTCCGATAATGGAACCTGGCAATGCGCCAAGTGCTTTTCTAATACCAATTTCCTTGGTACGTTCCTTCACGATAATAAGCATAATGTTACTTACACCCACAACTCCAGCAATGATGGTACCGATACCAATAAACCAAAACACCATCCTAATTGTATCTATCAGGCTATAAATTTTCTTAGCTTCCTCCAGATTATAGCGTACCCGTACAGCACTACGATCATCTGGTGCAATCTGATATCTAGATTTAATTTCATCCTCTATACCTTGGCTTACCGCTGCAGATAATGCTACTGCCTCATCAAAATTATCAGACATTTTTACCGTAAATGCCATGGAACGTAGTTTGTCTCCAGCATTAAAAACACGTTGTGCCGTACTAAGAGGGATAAATATGCGAGATTCTTCTCTTTCGCCTCCAGGATCTGTAAAGACACCTGCTACAAGAAAGTTGATACCCGAAATTTTTATAGTTTCCCCTACAGCTTCTGCTTGTTTAAAAAGATCATTTTTTACTTTTTGACCTATAACAGCTACTTTAATACCCTCATCTTCGTCCTTCTGTGTCAAGAATCTCCCTGCCGAAAGGTCTGCGTTCTCAATAAATTGTTGTCCGTAATTTGCTCCTTCTATTCTATAGTTGCCAGATTCGTTTTCATAATTTACTTGACCTCCCCAGATATTATAGAGTCCCGTTTGATGCTCTATAGCTTCTCCAAACTTTTGATCTACATTTTCTAGATCACTATTATGCATTTGAATGCGGCGTCCAGGATTCAGACCTGCATAACTTTTTGTAGTTACCCCTGTCCAAACATTTACACGGCTTTCTGCGTCTTGAGAAAATTGTGTTTTCACTCCTTTTTGGATGCCAGTACTAAATCCTAGTAAAATAACTAATATAAAAATACCAGACGCAACAGAAAGGCCCGTTAGGAACGTACGGAGCTTATTCTTTCCGATCGTTTCAAAAATTTCTTGCCAGCGTTCTATATCAAACATGAGCTTTAGCTAATACTTGGTTAACAGGACGATCATCTATGATTCGTCCATCCTTAAGATTTACAATACGCTTGGTCATCTCAGCGATATCTGGTTCGTGTGTTACAACAAGTATCGTTTTCCCTTCTTCATTAATTCCTTGTATAAGATCCATCACTTCATAAGAAGTTGCTGTATCTAAGGCTCCAGTAGGCTCATCTGCTAATAATACTTTTGGATCACTTGCTAATGCTCTAGCAATAGCCACACGCTGTTTTTGACCCCCAGACAGCTCACTAGGAAGGTGTGTTGCCCAATCTGCCAATCCTACTTTTTCTAAGTAATGCATCGCTTTATCTGTACGTTCTTTACGTTTTATACCTTGATAATATAAAGGCATAGACACATTATCTAATGCATTCTTATAATTTATAAGGTTGAAGGATTGAAAAATAAAACCGAGAAATTTGTTTCGGTATTGTGCTGCTACTTTTTCGTTAAGATTTTTTATAGGGACATCACCCAATATGTATGAACCTTGATCTGCCTCATCTAACATCCCAAGAATATTAAGTAAGGTCGATTTTCCAGAACCAGACGACCCCATAATAGAGACCAACTCTCCCTCTTTTACGTTGAAGTCAATACCTTTCAAAACATGAAGCGAATTGCTCCCCATTTGATATGATTTATGCAAATTCTTAATTTGGATCATAGTCTACACATTGATTACGCAATATTAACAATGAAAAGCTAAAATTGTGTGAAATTGATGTTAATAACGCTATACAGGGCTCTCATCTAGACAAGAAGTACTAAAAGACCTATGAATTACGTATTCATACATAGTCGTATAGAAAAGACCACGTATGTATAGACTTGTTACAATCTCGTTGGCATTATTTTGTAAAGGAGTCTTCAGCTAATTTCTCCTTGTCTTTTTTTCTTGATCTATACACAAAATAAAAAACGCCTCCTACGAGAATATATGGAATAACCATCAAATATTTAATCCCATTATTGATTCCTTTTGCAGTGCTATTATCTTCTTCAGATTCTAAAACAGCACGGCACATCGCACATTGAGTTGTCGTTATAGCAGTAGGTGAAACTGTTTCTGCTTTCGCGAAAGCGGAAACAACAATCATAAAAACCACGATCATGTTTTTCTTTATACCCATCCTATCTAGTGTACGTAATATGGTGAAATCATAAGATATACTACAACTCCTGTAATAGCGACATACAACCATATTGGAAATGTAATTTTCGCTAGCTTCTTATGCTTATCAAAACGTTCTGCTAGTGCTCTCACATAGGTAAAAAGCACCAATGGGATAATCACAATAGAAAGCACAATATGTGTAATCAAGATAAAGAAATACAAATAACGTACAGCGCCTTCTCCTCCATAAGATGTAGAATCTGACGTCATATGATAGGCAACATACATCACTAAGAATAATACAGAGAGTAAAATCGCAAATTTCATCAATCGCTCATGAGTTACACGATTGCCTTTTTTAATTTGAAGTACTGCTAGCACTAATACAATGGCTGTTATCCCATTAATTGTTGCATATACAGGTGGCAAAAAGGTAAGAGGTTCTACATCAAACCCAAAATCTTTAAGCTTAACACTAAATAAACCTGCTACAGCAAGTGGAATTACGACGGATAATATAACAATCAATATTTGATATTTCTTTTCCGTATTTGAAAGATCTGTACTCATTATTATTGTAATAGTTTTTTAATATCTTCTATAAGAATATCTATTTCTGGAGCTTCTTCTCCATCACCTACAACAGTACCCATAGGAACAGATCCTCTATAATAGGGTTTAGGGTTATTACCCGTATTGTCAAGTCGAGAGCGTATAAATCCATTTTGATCTATCAATGCAAAAAGCCCCGAATGGTACAATCCGTTATCAAGGTCGTCTTCTGTATTTGTAGCTAAGTAGAATCCTTCATTAGAAAGCTTTAAGATATCTGCTCTTTCTCCAGTCATAAAGTGCCAGTTAGGATTTGTCACCCCATAATCTGTAGCATATTTTTTCATAACATCTGGCGTATCATGTTCAGGATCTATAG
>CAKZKZ010000310.1 GCA_937124495.1 uncultured Dokdonia sp.
CTTCAATAGTATAATTGCCAGTAAGAATGATGTTATCATTGCTTTGTTTGATAAGTGTAGCTTGTTCAGCTTCCCAAACACCATCAGTGCTATTTGTTGTGATCACTTCGATGATAGATGCTATATCTAAAGTTTCGGCTGTGGTAGGTATGGTGGGATCTACTGTTGCATTATCGTCGCTTTGACAGCTATAGTTCACGGCTAGCATGAGCATAAGACTTAGTGTGAAAAGAATTGACTTTTTCATATTTGATTGTGTTTAGTTATATTGATTTTTAGTACGCTACTTCGACAGGCTCAGCATGACATTTCGCGAAAGCGTACAGGCATGATATTTCGTCGAAATTGCCTCGTTAGTAGGCAGGAGTGTATAGCCATCTTTTTATGTATTTGAGATATTCAAATACATGAAAATAATAGCGCTATATCTGGGGCACTCACGAGCCACCAGATATATTAGGTAAGTACGCTCTCTTTTGTTTTAGTTTAAAGAACCTTCTAGGATTGAAATTTCGAAGGGATCAAATGATTCAAGTACTTGAATGGCAAAGTAGATTTTAGCATTAGATACGGTCATTTCTCTCATGATCATCGTGTGAGGGAGCATACTAGTAATATCAATTTCTTGAAAACTATTGTCTATTATATTATACACGGTAAGGTAGTTTGTGGTTGCTTGTCCTGATCCATTATATTTACGACCCGCGATATATAAAAGGTTTTCATATCTGGCAGTAAACGTTCTCGTTAAATTTGCTGGTAATGCAATTACCTGAGTACTCAAATCAGAAAGGTCATACATAACAATTTCATCGTATGTAATGATTTCTCCTTGATCATTAAACTTAAAACCTCCAACCACATACAGTTTATTATCAATAATCTCAGCGCCTACGCTTGTCTTTTCTTCTGCCATCGTTAACACTTGTGAAAATGAAGTATCTTCATCGTTTATTATACTTATAGCATCAAGACCTAATCCATTATGCCCTCCAATTTTATAAATTTGATTTTCAATGGCTACCGTTCTGTAATCAAATTCTCCTACCGAAGTTGATAGTGTTGTTGTTTGAGCATTACCTGAAAGATCGAGGTTACTTTTACTCACTTCATTACTAGAAATAGTTACAACTTGATCATCTATAAAAGCAAGTTGTTGTGCGACGTAATCGCCACCAGTTGTAATTTGACTGACGCTACTTCCGTCTGTAAAAGCATATTTAATAAGCTGTTGTTCGTTTGTTTGTTTCCTACTTGTCATGTATAAGCTTTCTGTAGTGAATGAATATTTCATATCTAACACAGGCTGACTGGCTTCAAAACGAAATACTTCTGATAGTGTTCCTATAGATATTGGAGATACTAGATAATCTACTGTTGCTTTTTCTGTAAGTACTATAGATAAAGTTGCTCCATTTCCATAAGTATAGACACCTGTAATAGTTTGATCATTTTCATTATAATCAATCACATATCGACCCAAACCTGCAAATAAATATTCCGTTATATTTTCTGAATCTAGTATAGTTTCGATAGGAATAACTCTCACATCACTTTTGACGCCTTGTATATTCTGAGCTGAAGAATCTATACGATATCCTCTACGGTGTCTTAATCTTATACTAGTATCTGTATTTGTAGAAAAAATAAATTCGTCATCTTTTACATTAAAAAGTGAACTGATGTTTATATCTTCTTGATTACTATTTACTAAAATAGCGCTTTCTATTTTCCAGATTTTATCACTTCCTCCAGTGATTGCATTTATAGTTGCTGATAGATCGACAGTTTCACCTGTTTCAGGAATGACTGTCGTGGTAGGTGTTGTATCGTCATCACTTTGACAGCTGTAAAAACTAGATACAATGATTAAAAGACTAGCGAAATATATAATCGGTTTTTTCATAATTCAATTTATAAGTTGTTATACCTACTTATCTGAATTATGGTAAAAAGGTTGCGTATTTTTTTAGAATATCTTTTTTCGAATCGTGCAGTAAAGCGATTTAAATAAGCCCTTTTGCTTTGATTTCTAGGTACTTGTTAATAGTATTTACGGTAAGGTCTTCTGGTTTAGTGAGAATAGTCTGAATTCCATATTTCTCCAGTGTTTTGACCATTACTTTTTTATCATAGTCTGCTTTTTGAGCTATGGTTTTATGATATACCTCTGCGAGATCTTGTGTTTGTGTATTTAATAATTCATCTAACTCTGTATTCTGAAAAAAGATAACGACTAATACATGCTTTCGCGAAAGCGCTTTTAAATAAATAAGTTGCCGTTCTAAAGCCGAGATATGTTCAAAATTAGTGTACAGCAATAATAAGCTACGTTGTGTGACTTTACGTTTTATTTGTGCATATAAGGTTCCGAAATCACTATCTAAAAATTTCGTATCTATATTATACAAGACTTCTAAAATGGTATTCAGGTGCGTTTTTTTACTACTTGCAGGAACGTGGTTTTTGATGGTTTCTGCAAAAGAAAGGAGTCCGACTTTGTCTTTTTTCTTTAAGGCAATATTAGAAAATGCGAGCGTACTATTAATGGCATAATCTAGTAATGTTAAGCCCTTAAAAGGCATTTTCATTACACGGCTTGCATCTATGATGGTATAGATAGGTTGTGATTTTTCATCCTGAAACTGATTGACCATGAGGCTCGCACGTTTTGCAGTCGCTTTCCAGTTAATGGTGCGTACATCGTCACCAATCACATAATCTTTGATTTGCTCAAACTCCATCGTATGCCCAATACGACGTATTTTTTTCATTCCATACATGGTCAGTCTATTATCCAATGCAAGGAAAGAGTATTTTTTCATTTGAATAAACGAAGGATATACTTTTACCATTTGATCCTTCTCAAAGCGATAGCGTCGTTTTACAAGTCCAATTCGACCACTTACATACAAATTAAGATGTCCAAATACATACTCACCACGCTCTACAGGACGTACATTATAGGTGTATTCTAGCACTGATTTTGAAGAAAGGCGGAGTGTCTTTTTAAAATCTCTTTTTTGAAATTGCACGGGAATCTCATCAATGATATCCACCGTTACTTCAAACGGGTACTTATTTTGGATACTGACCGTGAGTTCATTTACATCACTATTAGAAAATTTTTCTGGGAGTACACGTTGTGCAGTGATATGTTTGCTTCCGCGAAAAAGTACCAAGCAATCTATAAAGAATAGGACCGTAAGTCCCAATGCTAGTAGGTTTGCTATAGGAAATAATGCATTGAACCAATAGGAAAGTAAATAAATAACCCCAATACCTGTGAGGGCATAGAAGATTCTATTGCCTATAAATAAAGATTTTATGAAACGTATGAGTACCAATCTATCTTGGGATTTCTATGGATTGAACAATCATATCGATTACTTGTTCTGCGGTCATACCTTCCATTTCTCTTTCTGGTGATAGGATCACACGATGACGCATGACAGGCGTTACAGAACGCTTTACATCTTCTGGGATTACAAAATCACGTCCAGCAATCGCTGCAAATGCTTTGGAAGCATTCATAATTGCAAGAGATGCACGTGGCGAACCTCCCAAATATAAATGTGGATGTTTACGAGATTTTATAACAATCTCTGCAATGTAATTCAAGACTTTTTCTTCAATCATTACTGTTTGCGTTTGCTCTCTAAACGTGGCTAGTTTTTCAGGATTTAATACCGCATTAATAGTATCTTTTGCAATCACACCTTTACGTTCATGATGACTTTGCAAGATGGTAATTTCTTGTTCCAAAGAAGGATAATCTACTTTTATTTTAAATAGAAAACGATCTAATTGTGCTTCAGGAAGGGCATACGTTCCTTCTTGTTCTATGGGATTTTGTGTTGCGAGTACCATAAATGGTGGCGCCATAGGGTAGCGTATACCGTCAATAGTGATTTGACGTTCTTCCATCACTTCAAAGAGTGCTGCTTGTGTCTTAGCAGGGGCGCGGTTAATCTCATCTATGAGTACAATATTAGAGAAGATAGGTCCTTTTTTAAACTCAAACTCACTGGTTTTCATATTAAGAACAGATGTTCCTAATACATCACTAGGCATTAAATCTGGTGTGAATTGTAAACGACTAAATGCTGTATCGAGTGTTTTTGCAAACAACTTTGCAGTGACCGTTTTTGCAATTCCTGGAACTCCTTCTATAAGGACATGACCATCAGAAAGCATGGCAACAATGAGTAACTCTATAAATTCTGACTGACCTACAATAATTTTTGCAAGTTCTTCTCGTATATGATCAGCGGCATTGCGTAATTCTTCTAGCGGAATCCTATTTGTAAACGTAAGGTTCTCTTGCGTATTGGTCGTATCTTCTATAATTTCTTCTGGAGTTGCCGAAGGAATATCTTGTGGTAATGGCGTGTTTTCTTTTCCATCTTCTGGTTGTCCAGTTCCTGTTACGTCGTCCATATTATTTAGTTTTAAAAGCTTCGATAAGCTTATTTAGTTTTAATAATTCTTCTTGTGTAATCGGATATTTCTGACTGATGGATGTGATATAATCCATAAGTCTTTTGGTCTCTTCTTGGGTATTATTAGATTTTGAAGCAAGCCGTTCTATAAAATCAAGCCCTCTATCGGCTGTTTCCATCATATACGCTTCCCTTATATATTCCATGAAGTGATTGATCTGATGTAATGCAATACTCTTATGATCTTGTTTTTCAAGGTACATTCCAGCAATGGTCTTTGTAAAGGCCAATGTTTGATTTGGAAGTGGTTTTATAATAGGAATGGCTCTTTGCTTGCGTTTCCCTTCAAAAAACACCCACAGAATAACCCCTATAATAAGCATGTAATAGGCCCATTTTAGATATCGATTCTTAAAGAGCATGTGTAATGGGGAGGTATTAATTGTTTTCCCATTTTTATAATGGTTGTCCCAGAAGATGGGCATATCATCTGGAATGTATCGTAAAGCAGCCTCTGTATAGGTGTAGTTTTCTTGATCAAGCATAAAATAATTTGTGAATACATCTGGCATGAGATGTAATACAATGGTTCCTTCTCCGAAGGTTTGCTTAATAAAATGAACTTTTGGTTCTTGTATTGTTAAGGAGTCATCTCCTTTCATATAATCATAGGCTCCTAAAATGGCGGTTTGGAGAGTATCTACTTCATCAAAGTAATTGGTTTGTATATTTAAATCAAATATATACGGGTTTTCTTTTTCAAGATCTGGATGTACAAGTTGCAATAACGGTGGCTTTCTGTCTATATCATCTAACTCATAAAAAGCTTTGGTACCTAGAGATAATGTGTCTAATATGGTGCTTCCAATATCTTTAGCGCCTATATAAAGTGTATTACCACGCGATACCCAATCTAATAGTTTTAATGATTCTGCTTCATCAAAATTGATATAATCATTTACAAAGAAGTAGGTGCCGCTTTGATGATTACTATCTGCTAAAAACTCATAAGGTGGTCTTGATATTTCTTTAAAATCGTTGTCTGCTCTTGTTTCTTTTAGTGTATTATATAATACGAAAGAACCATACGGAATTTTATCTTTTTTCGCATAGCTAGGAAACCAATTGACTGGATCCTTTTGACTGGATTCCAAGAAGACGAGAAACGCGAGTATCGTCAAGAGTATGCCAGCAAATATTTTTAATTTATTGCTCATAATTGACGTGTAAGTGTTACAAAAGAGGATTGTGCTTTTTCAAAAATAGCTGAATCTACTTCAAAGTTTCCGTACCATATATAGTCATAGATATCTGTGACATGTCTAAACTGTTTCCGTACGTTTAGATCTTCTACTTCATAAATATACTCATGATTGGTTTTTTGCACTTGCCAGTCAATGAGTTCTTTAGTGCTCATTTTTTGAAGCGCAAGCAGGTAGTAAAATCGTATAGCAAGGCGATAATTTCCTTCAGCTATTGCCTTGTCAATAAGAGTTTGTATGTCATCGCGCTTGATGAGTTCTTCATCATCAGAGAGGAAGGCTTGTGCGGTTTGTCTTTTTTCAAGAGAAAGTTGCCCAGTATCCATCCTTGTAAATACCCAAATAAGTAATCCTATAAGTGATGCAATAATTAAGTAGGGGAATAGTCGTATAAGAACACTGCCTGTACCTGTAACTTCATCACTACCTAAAAGCCAACGTATAAAACTTGACCATATATCATTTAACCATTGTTTAAAATGCGTCCACCAATTATCTTCTTCTAAAGCTTCGGTGTAATCAAAATCTGAATCGTTTTGATAGTCTTTGATTTGGTCTTCGTCAAGTGTAATAGGGTATAAAGAGGAAGTATCTTTTTGTAATTCTTCTAAACTGTAGACAGTACTATCTTGTACAACCTTAGTGACAACGAGTTCTGTTACCGCATAGGTTTTTTTCGCGTAAAGCGAAATTAAAAAGAAAAAGAGCCAGACTATTTTATACTTCATCAGATCTTCCTATAGAATTTATGCGTTCCAATGAACCTGTTTGGTTTTTGCGTTCACTAAGATTAAAATAAATGAAATTTGTAGCTACCGCTAGGATGATATACATAAGATAAGAAACAGCACTAGATAGTGTTTGGAATAT
>CAKZKZ010000311.1 GCA_937124495.1 uncultured Dokdonia sp.
ATCTAGGATTGGCTTTACTTAAAAAGTACCATGTTTGGTTGAAGACCAACTATAGCAACGATGATAAATATAACTTGCGTTGGCTCTATCGATTGACGATCATCTTTGCCACGTTTTGGTTGATGTTGGTTCCATATACACTAATAGACTATCTCTTTTTTAGCTTTAGTTTAGGGATTCGAGATTATTATCCTATTTACATCTTACTTTCCCTAATAACACTTTGGATCAGTATCGAAGCTTTCTTAAAACCTGAAATAGTTTTTTTGGATACGATTCAAGAAGATACAAGCATTATCGTAGATGAGAAACCAAAGCCTACTCAAGAAGTATTAGAAAAAGCAACATGGCTCCAACAAGAAATGGAACGAAACTTATTCTATTTAGATTCAGAATTAAACTTAACATCTTTAGCGAAAGCGTTAAATATACACCCTAATAATTTATCGAAAATTATCAATGAAGGTGTAGGAAAGAGTTTCTCTGACTTTATAAATGACTACCGTGTACAGGCTGTCATCGATCGGTTGAAGGATCCTGCATACGATCATATTACGTTACTTGGGATTTCTTTTGAATGCGGATTCAATTCCAAAACAACATTTAATCGTGTTTTTAAAAACATAACGGGAAAAACACCTATTGATTTCAAGAAAACGGTTTCAAAAAAGTAAATCACAGTATATCAGTTGATAAAGTGCTTTAAAAATGAGTGCCATCTTATACTATGGGGCGTTTAAGTTCTTTAATGAGTATATATTTGGATCAAAATCAATCAAAATCAATTATAATAGTATGAATACGAAATCATGGCTTTTTTGCAGTGCATTCTTTTTAATTTTAATGTCTTGTAACCAATCTAAATCTCAGACAGTATCTAACAAGCAAGATTCAGATGCTCATCAAATAACATTTTCTAATACCGATTTTCGGAAAAAACCTTCTACAAAACAATTTATAGATACCTTCAAATTGAATGAAGATCAATATCTCAATATACATTTTGATTTGGATGAACCTCTGGTTGCTGCACTAAAAAAGCTGGACCCTAGTGCTAGTGATTCAGATTTGGTATCACGTGGTAATTATCATTTTACATTTCTGGTAGATGACAAAGCACTTTTCACTCATAATTTGAATCCAGGTGCTGGAACTCCAGAAAGCAAACTAACAAAACTTTCTAATACGATTCCCCTTGTGTATCCTGAACGCATTGATTATTGGGGTTGGTATCTATGGTTACGATTCTCCAAAATGGGAGGAGGCGAGGACGCTTTAGCATCGGGAACCCATGATTTGACAATAGAAGTTCGAACGTACTTAGATGGGGATACACTTAAAGTGGGAGAACTACTTGCTGTTGGAGATATACCTGTAGATGTAAAAGAAATCCCTTATGATACAAAAGCAGCAGTTGTTCAACCGATTGAAGCTAATAGCGGATGGACCGTCTCAAATGACAGCTACGATGTCTCGAAAATAGAAACGCTTAATAAAAAGATAGCCCAAAACAGATTTATTGATATCAATAGTATTGTGGTGATTAAAAATAATGAGTTATTAATAGAAGAATATTTTAATGGAGCCCATCGCGAGACGTTACATAATCCAAGAAGTGTTGGTAAAACGATTGCATCGACGATGATGGGTGTTGCTATCGAAGAAGGTCATCTCAAAAGTGAAAATCAAAAATTGAATGAATTTTATACTTTAAAAAACTATAAAAATTATGATCCTATCAAGGAAGATGTCACTTTAAAATCATTGCTAACGATGAGTTCTCCTTTTGTAGGTAATGACGACGATTATGATTCTCCAGGGAATGAAGAAAATATGTACCCTACAAAAGACTGGGTGAAATTTACATTGGACTTGCCTATGAACTCTGATAAGGTCATGGAAAAGGATTTTGAATATTTTACAGCAGGGATTGTCGTGCTTGGAGACATCATCCATAAATCAGTGCCAGGTGGCTTGGTAAAATATACAGATGAGAAACTATTTAGACCTATGGGGATTACAAAACGCAATTGGCAGTTTACACCACAACAAGTAGGGAATACAGCTGGTGGGCTACAACTTCGTTCTGTAGATTTTGCTAAATGGGGTCAGATTTACAAAAACAAAGGACAGTGGGAAGGGCAACAATTGATTCCTGAGGCATGGGTCGAGAAAAGTCTGGATCATCAAGTCATACAAGAAAACATAGAGAACGGAACTTATGGCTATCTTTTTTGGAATAATAGCTATTCAGTTAATGGGAAGGAATATGCCTATTCGTCCTGTAGTGGAAATGGAGGTAATAAGATTTATGTATTTAAAGATATTCCGTTGGTGGTGGTGATTACGGCATCTGCTTATGGTATGCCTTATGCACATAAACAAGCTGACCAGATCATGGAACGGTATATTTTACCAGCTGTCTTTTGATGATTTTAACTACTTATTCTAGTATATGATTCATTAGGTTGTTTAAGATTTGATCTAGTAAGTACATAAAAGAAATGCAGAAAATCTATAAGGCTTACCTTAGGTAGGTATATCCAAGCTCTTTGGTATGGAGCACATCTTTACCAAGGAGTGGATTTCCTTCATTATTTTTAAAAGGGGTTAATTCTTCGGTTAGAACGGCATCTGGAATGGTTTGGTTCGTCTCTTCATCTTGCTGGAACTTCCACCAGAACCTATCTAGGTTGCAATGAATAAACCAAAATAAGGGATCTAATGTTGCAAT
>CAKZKZ010000312.1 GCA_937124495.1 uncultured Dokdonia sp.
ATGCTGAGGAATTTAGTATTCCAGAATCCACAACGATAACCACAACACCTGGTGTTTACGAATTTACATTTGAAACCGTAGTAGAGGTTACTGTGCCAGAGGAGAACCAGACGTATACGATGTCTTATTTGCTTAATCCTAACGCAAATTATATAGCCATTAAAGCAGATATGAGTGAATATTCTGATGAAGAAATGAGCGGGGAATCTATTATAGTCATGGACAATGGGAATTCTCACATTTTTGCAGAGACTTCGGGCATGAAATTACAAATGTCTTCCCAAATGATGGGAAATCAGCAAATGAGTAATCCTTCAGATCAAATGGAAAATTACGATTACTCTAAACTCACAAAAACAGGGAATACAAAAACGATTTTAGGTGCTACTTGTTATGAATACACGATGTCTGATGCTGATACAAAAATGAATTTATGGGTCGCGCCTAGTGTGAATTTACCTAATTGGTTTGTACAGAATGAAGAGGTGTTAGAAGGGCATATTATGGAGTATACTATTACCTCAAAAGATGGAACTATGAAAAGCGAAACGATTGCCATAAATGATAACATAAGTAGGGTTATCAATCCTAAGGAGTATAAAAAAATGTTTTAATAATTAATAAAATGAAAAATATAAAAATGAAACACCTAGTAGTAGTCTTCTTGAGTATAATGATGCTTCAATCTTGTTTAGGAGATAAAAAAGCAGTCAATATTTCAGAAATGAATGATACAGGTTTTGTGAATGATAATTTTAAAGGCAATCTCATCAATTATTCCAAAGAAATGAGTGCATGCGAGAATATGTCAGCCAGTGATATTGCTTCGATGTATAATGTTTCGGAAGATATGGTTGTTTTTGAAGATATTTCTAAATCAGATCGAAGAGTGCCTAACTCTGCTCCTATATGTACTTTTTTTCTCAAAGATGGTGAGAGCGATTTTCAATGGTTACGAGGCTCTATGAATATTCAACGTGAAATTAGGAAAGCTGAAACAGCTTATGACATTGCAAAAGCTGCTGGTAATGGCGAAGAGTGGGAAGAGGCTTGGGCCTTAAATAAATCGATATCCAAATCTTCAGAATGGATTAAAGGTATGGGGATAGCAGCTGTATGGAAAGAGAGTAGTACCGAACTCAAAATAAAGTTTAATGGCTATACCCTAAATATATATCCATTGAAAAATAGATTGAATAAGAGTGAAGTTGCCAAGAATAGAGATTACAAAAAAATAGCTATTGCTATGGCAAAAGCGGCAGGTTACATTAATTAAAAGATACACTGAAATGAATTATTTAAAATACATGTTACTGTTGTTTTCTTTACTGGTATTATCATGTCTGGAGGGAAAAAAGAATTCTAATGAGGGGCTTGAAAAAGAACAAGTTGCTACCAATACAAAGGAAGGCGAAAGTAGAAATGTAGATATAAAGAATATAAAAGAAAAGATGTGTGCTGAGTTTCCAAAAGAGCTCGTCTTAAATTACAATCCAGATGCTACTCATATTGATATTGAGTCTATAGATAATGGCTCTGGAGGCATATTGCATTGTAACGTAAAGCTGTTTTATGGAGAGAAAGAATATGAATATTGGAAAGGCCAGGTCTCTGCAAGTATCAATCAAATGAAAGATCCGTTCTGGCAGTATAATCCTGAGAGAAATCCAACACTGTACCATAAAATTGATGGCTTAGGTGAGAGGTCTGTATATATATCAAATATGTATCAGTTACTCATCTTAAAAGATGGTGTTTTATATAGTATCGTACCACCCAATAGAGGTCGTACTACAAATACAGGAAAGGAGAATAAAGAAATTGCTATCGAAATTGCAAACCATTATAATTTATAAAATAGAACAATCAAGATGAGAACAATTATAACTATGGTGTTGTTGAGTACACTACTTTCAATGAATGCACAAACTTTTGTAAAAGTCAATGGCAAAGCTACAGATGTAGCTATAAGTCCCAAAGACGGAAGTGTCTATGTAGTAGGAACTTCTAAAAACGTATTTAAATATGACGCTAGAGGTAAGCGTTTTAAGCCTCATGCAGCACAAACTAAAAATATAAAAAGGATTGCTATTTCAAGAAGT
>CAKZKZ010000313.1 GCA_937124495.1 uncultured Dokdonia sp.
AAAAACGGTAATGCCCTCATCGGACTCTTTCAAGATATGTTTGATGAAAACATTTTGACATTTAACCCTGGGTGGGATGAAAATGCCAATCCACTAGATGATTTTACAGATGTACGCGAGATTCAAAAGCATTTAAAAGAACAAGGCGTTCCCTTAGAACGAGAAGCCGATGAGACAACAACCGGTCCTGCGAGTGTAGTACTCCTAGACCCTGATGGAAATGCCATCCTTATTGACCAGCATGTGTAGATTCATTCCCGCGAAGGCGGGAACCTCATCCTCGTTTCTGCGAATCTGCTTGTCGATAGACAGGGACGGGAATCTCACCTTAGCTCTCCCAAAGCGGGAATCTTTTTCTTTTTTTGGCAATGAAAAAAAGAAAAGAGAAGAATTTTTTTTTCAAAGAACCTTATTTTATACACACACACAAAGAAAAATATGTATATAAATGAGTGTTTTTTACACGTAGTATTATGTTACTTTACATTTTAATTAATCAAGACTCAAAATATTGAACTTTCGGTTTGGTACATTTAATCATTATTTCATTTACACCATTAACTCATTAATTCTTGGATAGTTTAACACAAATCGTATTAGGAGCCGCCGTCGGAGAAGCTGTATTAGGAAAAAAAGTAGGAAACAGAGCCATGCTTTGGGGAGCCATTGCAGGAACGATTCCTGATCTAGATACCTTCGCACGCCTTCTTACAGATACGATTACAGCCACAGAAATGCATAGAGGCTTTAGTCATTCTATTATCTTTTCAGTGTTAATGGCACCGCTACTAGGTTGGCTGGTTCATCGGATAAAAAAACGACCCGATGTCGGTTGGAAAGGGTGGAGTACGCTCTTTTTCTGGGGCCTTTTTACCCATCCACTATTAGATGCATTTACCACTTGGGGGACACAACTATTCTGGCCTTTTGATGTTCGACTTGCCTTCAATACTATTTTTGTAATAGACCCTTTATACACCGTTCCCTTTCTCGTATGTCTTGTGATCGCTGCTTTTAAAAAGAAGGGTACGTTTTCGCGAAAGCGTATAAACAACTTAGGTATGTATCTAAGTTCAGGATATATGGTTATTACGTTGCTTTTAAAATGGGGTGCGCATACGAAGATTACAGAAGCATTGGAAGAACAAAACATTACCTATTCAAAAATGTCAACCCGTCCAGCACCGATGAATACGATTTTATGGAACGCTAATGTAGATGCGGGTGATACGTATCTCATAGGGGACTATTCCTTTTTTGATTCTCAACCCGTCACCTTTACGGCCTATCCCAAAAAACGAGAAGCTTCACAACAATTAGCTGTTACCGATGAGGTACAACGTTTAATCAATATCTCAGAAGGATGGTATATTCTAGAACAAGAAAACGAACAATGGATTTATAATGACTTACGTTTTGGACTCATATCAATTGATCCAGAAAACCCTCAGTTTGTATTCAGATATGTTTTGGAAGAAAAAGAAGGTGTTATTACGGCTACCGAAGATCGCCCAGAAATGGGAAGTATAAGCGTTGTGCTCAAAGCATTGTGGGGACGTGTTATGGGGAATTAATATAAAACAAAAAGAGAACTATCTTTTCAGATAGCTCCCTTTCAAATCAAAAATTAATCTTTCAATTTCTTATAATAAGATGTTGTTTCTTATTGGTTTCTTGGTGCTCCGATCTGAGTGCCGATCACACTTGCTTCTGGTTGTGTAATTACAGGACAGTTAATGATCGCTCCCGTTGCCGTTAATGCATCAGAAAGCATATTCTCTAATGGACTTGGATTCGCATTTCCTCTAAAAGGAATTAAGATTCCTTGATCTAAAAGTTGGTTGATCTGACCAAAGCTTGTTAAGATAGGACGATCTGCTTCTGGTACCGTAAACTCTGTAATATGTGCATCCCACATAGGAGCATATCTTGTGTCACTAGGATCAATTGGGAATGTATTGGTAGGATCTTGTACTTGACGATCACTTAAAGAAGCCGAGTTCAAACCTTGTACTCCAAGACCATCACCGTTATCAAATGTTCTACCGTTGGCTGTTGGGCTAAAAGGTAACATAGAACCTCCTGGGAATAATCCAAATACTGGTAAGTTATTTAATCGTGGCGCATATACACCTAGTTCGATCGTTGCAGGTCCTGGATCAGACGTATCTGTTACAATGTGGAAGTAATATGGCTTCCCATCTTGCCATCCGTCTAAAAGTTGCATCACTACAGAAGCTTGATCTATCGCTAAGTTTGGATTGTTGAAATCATCTTCCTGCGCTTGACCGTTTCCATTTGGATTCGGAATTCTATCGTGTATTCCTGTACTGTTTTCTACTAGCTGTGCATTGTTGATAATATTACTATCTGGTATGACTACATACGAAGACCAGTTTGCATCAGCAATCGCACCAGGCGTTACTTGTGCTGGAGGGAATCCAACTAAAGCACCATCAGGAGAGGCTGCACCAGCGGTTAAAGATCTTGTTGGAGAAAAATCTACAGACCCTTCAAAAATAAGTCTTCCATCATCTGTCCATTGTGAGTTTTGCTCTCCTCCAGATCCTATCGCTTCTGCCATTCTAGGAGCATAAATAACACCTAACTCTTCTGCTAAATCACTATCTGATGCTTCGGTAATAACGTAATATCCTTCTCTGCGTTCTCCACTCGGTAATGTTTCCCATCCTTGAAACATTGGGAATCTAGCGGTTGGACCCGCTGGAACTACATTTCTGTCTACACGGAAATCAATTCCTAAAACACTTGGAATAAAAACGTTTTGTGCATCTGTAAATGAAAGTGCAGGATTGTTTGCATCATAAGGAGTTCCTCCATCTGCTGCGATACTATTTAGTAATAAGCTTGCGGCTGTTGGTGCATCTGGTTGTGGGTTTTCTCCTTCTGGAGTTGTGTTATTGTCATCAGAGTTACAGCTTCCTAAAAATAGGGCTCCAGCTGCCATTAATGTGTATATAATCTTTTTCATGATTTTGTGTTTAATTATTTCTTTTTCTATTTAATATGTTTCCTGTATTAGGTTTATTTGAAAATAATGAGCGCTTTATTTTTAATACACCCATTTAGACCTTTGGAATGAGCGATACTTTCTGTCTATTTTGAAAAATAGAAGTAAAAAGGAAGTTTGTTACAGCGTTTGTAACAATGTGTATTTGTGTTTAAAAAAGTGCAGAATACCTAATACTAAAGGTTTTTTGAGTTTTTAAAGATGCTCAAAAAAATAAATGTTAAATATGAAATAGAGGAAGTAATGGTCATTTTTTTTTAAAAAAAGTGTCATGATTCTTACATAAAATGCTCATTTTTAGACTTATAGTGGTATAAGAAAAACTTATAGTAGTCTTATTTTTGATAGTTTAATTGTATGCTTTAGCTTTTTAAGTGTATGTAAAACACTAAATAGGCACTTTATGAATCAGATAGAAGCTCTGTATAAAGACGGGCTCATTTTCTTATACTGTTTAAACTTTCGATTAAAATGAGATAAAGTCAGAAACCCTGATAGTAAGGCAATGTCTGAGATAGGGAGCTCAGGATGTTCTTTTAATAAGGTACATACTTTAGAAATACGTATCTCCGTTAGAAACTGGACATACGTTTTATTCGTTCGCTTTTTAAAGTACTTGCAAAACCCATTGGTTGTCATAGCGGCTACTTGCGCAATATCTTCTAGTTGGATAGGTTCAGAAAAATGCTGTAATGAGTATTCAAAAATGCGATGTAGTTTTTTTCCGTCGGCTTCAGATATTTTTTTATGATATATAAAAGAAGCAATAGGTGTAGACTCGCTTAATGTTAATAAGTGTATCAGGTGTAAAAAATGTGCCAGTCGTAAGATACCTTCATTGTGAGATAATGCGTCAAAAGTAGTGGTGAGTTCTGCTGTTGCTATGGTTTTAAATCCCGCTTTCGCGAAAGCGTAAAAATCCAAGACCCCTTTTCCTTCTTCTAGATCCAAAAAGGAATCCCCAAATGATTGCGGATTAAAAAAAACCGTATGCATTAAAGCATCTGTAAACTCATTACGGAATACATGCGGTTGCTGTCCTCCAATCACAAAGATATCTCCCTTCTGAAAATGATGGATGGTATCTGCAATCAGTAACGTGCCTTTTCCTTCTTTGATAAGACTTATTTGAAGTTCTTGATGCTGATGTAATTGTCCATAAAATTTGCCTTGATCTTTTTGGAAAATAATCGCCGTATTACTAGGCTTAGGGATTTTAAAAGGAAGTACTTTCATACCATAAAGATACTTTTTTGGTTTAAAAAATAAAATATAATAAGCAAAATGGATAATATAAGCACAGTATTGGATAATTACCACATTCCCTATCGTAGTTATCTATCTTATTTTTACCTCGAAATTAAGAGGTCCTTATAAGTAATAAAAAGGGCCGCATAGAACAACTATATACTATTAGATATGTCAATACAATGGAAAGGGGTGATGCCAGCTGTCACTACAAAATTTACAGATCAGGATACGTTAGACCTAGATATGTTTGCCGTAAACATAAAAGCACAAGTTGATGCTGGTGTACATGGGATTGTACTTGGAGGAACTTTAGGAGAAGCAAGTACGTTGAGTGATGCCGAAAAAAGTATCTTAACAAAAGAAACCGTAACTC
>CAKZKZ010000314.1 GCA_937124495.1 uncultured Dokdonia sp.
GAAACTTCTGTTCCTACAACCTATATTACTGAATGTCCAGAGTGTGAAACAACATTAGTACGTAAAGAAGGAGAAGCACAGCATTATTGTCCGAATGAAGCAGGATGCCCTCCGCAAATTATTGGAAGGATTCAACATTATATTTCGCGTAAAGCATTAGATATAGAGGGGCTTGGAGGAGAGACCGTTGCTTTGTTGGTGAAAGAAGGGCTCATTATGAGCTATGCAGATTTATATGCGCTTTCGGTTGAACAATTATTGCCGTTAGAACGAATGGCTCAAAAAAGTGCTGAAAACCTTGTGCAAGGTGTACAAGCATCTACAACGATTCCTTTTGAGCGCGTGCTTTTTGGTTTAGGAATACGCTATGTAGGAGAGACGGTTGCAAAAAAATTAGCGAAACATTATAAAACCATAGATGCGATCGCAAACGCTTCAGAAGAAGATCTGGTAAATGTTGACGAAATAGGAATTAAGATAGCAGAGAGTGTTGTGGCTTTTTTCGCGAAAGCGGAAAATAGAGAACTCATAGAACGATTAAAAACATACGGAGTACAACTAGAGATCTCCGCAGAGAAATTAGCAGATCAATCAGATGTATTAAAAGGGCAAACTTTTGTTGTCTCAGGAGTTTTTGAAATGCCTCGTAATGATTTGAAAAAATTAATAGAAGATAATGGAGGAAAAGTATCTAGCTCTATCTCTTCAAAAACCTCATTTTTAGTTGCAGGAGACAAAATGGGGCCTAGTAAACTAGCAAAAGCTGAAAGTTTGGGAGTCACTATGATCTCTGAACAAGAATTTTTAAACTTGATTTAATTAAAGAAACAACACACATACACGGTAAAATTTATAGAACTTTAACGATTATAGTTTCTATACTCTTGGGACTTGCTACTGTATTTTTTGATGTAGAGTATACGTTTGTATTTTTCCCTTTGTATGCACTTTTTCTGTTTTTATATCATTATGCTGCTACGGGAATATTTAGTAAGATGCTTCTTGTGTATTTAGTGACAGCAATGTCTTTTGAGATTTTATTTTTATATGATTTTGAGAAGTATGTTAATGTTATTTCAGTATTGCATATAACAAGTCAGCTGTGCTTCTTATGGCTTTTAAAGCCGATATTAAAAGTCGATATTAAAAAATTTAGCACTCATAATTTGACAGAGTTAATTATAGGAACTCTGGGCATTAGTTATATAGTGGGGTATCTAATGTATTTGATTTTTCCTTTGATACCAGACTTAACATTATTTATCCCTTCAGTTATCTCATTTTTATTCTTAACTGTTCTTTGTTTAAGGTATCCTTTTTTTAATAGACATCCTGATAATATTTTGCTTTGGGGTATTGGAGGCGGGATGATCGCAGAGATGATGTGTGCTTTTATTCACCAATATGTGTCAGATCTTAGAGTCTTTATAGTAATGGCACATGTTTTTGGTGCATTTTTAAAAATTGTGTTTGTTATATATCTTATACGTTTAAGAAAAATGAAGACCCTTAATGAAGACTATGTGTAGCGAACTATAATCTTATGTTTTAGTTTGTGTCCAACTAAGACGTAAGACTTTATTGTTAATTGCTTGACAACGAAACGAGCTGACATTATATAATTTCTTTAAGCTTACCTAAGATACTAATGCCAAGGATATCTGGATTTTATTCAATAAAACCCTGTGTAATAGCGGCTATTTTACTTTAAGTGTATGTGCTATATATTATAAAAAGTACTGGTATGTTCTGTACCTTTAATAGGATCTATGTGAAAATCTACACGACCTAAGTTAATACCACCCCATCCTACTTGATTCACAAGTACAACATTTCCATTTTTGTTTTGAGTAATGGTAGGTTTCTCTAGGAAAGTATGTGTATGTCCACCTATAATAAGGTCAATATCTTTAGTGGCAGCAGCTAGTTTAAGATCTGATATGCGCTCTTTATTATTATAGTCGTATCCAAGATGCGATAAGCAAATAATAAGATCACAGGCTTCTTCTTCTTTTAAGATACGTGTCATATCATCTGTACGTTCAATAGGGTCTAAATGCTTTGTTTCTTTAAATTGACGTTGATTCACAAGTCCTTCTAGTTGAATTCCAATACCAAATACACCAATACGTATTCCGTCTTTTACAAAGACTCGATAAGGTTTGGTAAGACCTTCCATAATTGTATTTGTAAAATCATAATTGGAAGATAGTAATTCAAAAGAGGCATGCGGCATTTGTTGTGCAAGACCGCCAACGCCGTTGTCGAAATCGTGATTTCCTATGGTAGCTGCGTCATATCCTAGCATAGACATAAGTTTAAACTCTAACTCGCCTCCATAAAAATTAAAATAAGGTGTTCCTTGAAAAATATCACCTGCATCTAATAATAAAGTATTTGGATTCTCTTTCCGAACACTATTAATGAGCGTTAATCGTCTGGCAACACCTCCTTGGTTTGCATATTTAGGATCATTGGCAGCGAAGGGTTCTATATGACTATGTACATCATTTGTATGTAAGATGGTAATCTGTTTTTTAGTAACCAATGATGTCGAACTCATCGCTATACCACCCAATCCGATAAGGCTTCCTGCGGCGGCAGTCTGTTTTATAAAATGTCTACGTTTCATATCCTTATTCTTTTATAAATCGGTCATCTTTTACAGGAGCGATCGTATCATATTTTTTGAAGTAATCTATAAGTACATTACGTATCTTATAGTCTAATGTAAGTAAACTCACAGGTTTGCTTAAAAAAGTCATATTGTCTCCTCCTTTTTGCAGATAATCACTTGTTGCAATAAAATAGGTTTCATTGTCTATAATTTCATGCCCTTGTATCAGTCCTTTTTTAAGACTTCCATCTTTAGTAAGAACTACTTGTAAATTAGAAATAGGGTGTGCTTTTCCTTTTGCTAGGTATTGAAACAGCTCTTTCATTTGGTAACCACTTAGTTCTACTACCACAACTTCATTTTCAAAAGGCATAAGCTCATAGGCTGTTCCAGTAGTTATATCTCCTTTATATAAAGGAGCGCGAATACCTCCATGGTTTAAAATAACGGCATTAAACGTATATCCTGTTCTAGCTTTAAATACTGGATTTGCTAATTCAAAAATAGCATCTGCCATCATATTACCAATAGCTGTGTTATACCTACTGTCATTTTTAGAAATAGAGGTAGGGGCATAGGCAAGTACACTATCCATTTCTTTACTGACAGCACCCTTAAAAGGCGCAATAAAAGCAGTGATAGTGGTATCTTCTTTTATAGATCTATCTATAGGAATAATTTCTGCATCTACTCTAGACGTATTGTATTTATCTTGTTTACAGCTAGTGAGGATTGTGAAAATACAAACAAAAAAGAGTAAATATGTTATTTTTTTAAGTACCATTCTTGGGTCAAATTTAGGCTGTTTTTAGCTACATTTGTGTAAAAAGCTAAGATAGATGTTTTTGAACGGATTAAAGACAAAATCCATTATAAGAAAACTTAAAAAAGCGATTGCCAGTAGGTCGTATACCCCTTCTAGAAAACCTATACGTCGTATTGGTATATTGCAAGAAGGAAATGTACCTTTTGACGTAAAAAAAATAAAACTACTTACTACAGCTTTAGGGATTAAAGAAAAAGATGTTGAGGTGCTTTCCTATATACCTAAGCTTTCTAAAGATCAAAAGAATGATTCTGATGTGTATTCAGAAAGTGGTATTGGATGGAATGCGACGTTAAAAACAATAGCTCTTAAAGATTTTGTAGCAAGAGATTTTGATATTTTATTAAGTTATTACACAGAAGATCGACTACCTCTTCAATTGATTTCTGGACTTTCTAGGGCCACCTTTAAAGTAGGTCTTATGAAAGAAGAACAAAGCCTTCATGATTTAGTAATTACAACAGCTATGGGCGAAGAATCTATATTTATCACTGAATTAGAAAAATATTTACGAATACTTAAAATTTTATAACATGCAATCCTTCCGTGGTACAGGAGTCGCTCTTATTACTCCTTTTAATGAAGACCTATCTATCGATTTTGATGGATTAACACGACTTATTGAACACAATATAGCTCAAGGAACTGATTATTTAGTTGCTTTAGGAACTACAGCCGAAAGTGCAACACTTTCTGCTGAAGAAAAAAAACAAGTCAAACAGCATATTGTATCTATAAATAAAGGACGTTTGCCACTTATATTAGGGTTGGGAGGTAATCATACTGCAGCTATTGTAGCAACACTTACTGAAGCTGGAACTACAGATGGGTTTGATGCCATTTTATCGGTATCTCCTTATTACAATAGACCTACGCAAGAAGGAGTTTATGCACATTACAAGGCAATTTCTGAAGCTTCGTCATTGCCTATTATTATGTATAATGTGCCTTCACGCACAGGAAGCAATATGGAACCTGAGACGAGTTTGCGACTTGCAAATGATTTTGAAAATATTATTGCGATCAAAGAAGCTGCAGGAAATATGACACAAGCATTGCGTTTATTGAGAGATAGACCCGAAGGTTTTTTAGTGATTTCTGGAGACGATATGTTGGCATTACCGATGGTTTCGGCAGGAGGAGATGGTGTGATTTCAGTGATAGGGCAAGGATTAATACAGCCATTTTCTGAGATGATTAGGAATGGGTTAGAGG
>CAKZKZ010000315.1 GCA_937124495.1 uncultured Dokdonia sp.
AAAAGTCTAAATTAAAAATCAACTTTGTAAAGCTACTTAGAACACTTTTCGCGAAAGCGGAATATGCAAAAAGAATATAGTGCTATGCTAACTTTCTTAGTTCATCATTTTGAGGTGTGGATAGATTGGATACTATGATCTTCTTAAAGGAATCAATATCGTAAGGTTTAAGAATGATATCATTCATACCAGAATTAAAGATTTTTGATTTTTGGCCTTCTACCTCAACAGCAGTTAACGCAATAATAGGAATCAACCTATTAAATTGTCGGATCTCCTTTGTAGCTTCAAATCCGTTTTTAACTGGCATATTGATATCCATTAATACTAAATCAAATGTATTGTCTTTTACAAGAATGACAGCTTCTTCACCATTTTGCGCAATCGTACATACGACACCTTCGTTTTCAAGTATTTTTTGAGTGACAGTTTGGTTGATTTTGTTATCCTCTACGATAAGTATATGTGTGTTTGATAATTGTTTGAAATTTAAAAGAGGGGATGGTATATTATTCTCTAATTCGTTAGAAATAGCAATATCTATATTAAATGTAAATGTTGTTCCTTTTCCTAATTCGCTTTCCACTGTAATTTCACCACCAGCTCGCTCTACTAATTTTTTAACAATGGGCAGCCCTAAACCAGTGCCTTGATACTTGGAAGATAGAGGGTCTATTTGTGTAAACTCTTCAAAAATCTGATCTAATTTATTCTTTTCGATACCAGGTCCTGTATCACTAACAATGCATTGGATTTTAGCAATTTTTGAAGAGGGTTCTAAATTCTTAATCGTTAACACAATGGTTCCTTTCTCCGTAAACTTAAAGGCATTCCCAATCAAATTCATTAAAATTTGAGAGAATCGCACAGGAGTACAGTATAAGAAAGATGGCACATCTTCATGAATATGAACTTGAATTTCATTTTGATTCTGAAGTCTTACGTATTCAAAAGACGCCACGATCGTTGATATAAGTTCTCTTACATCAAAAGTAGATTTTTCTTCAGTAAAACTATTATTTTCAATCTTATTAATGTGCAATAGATCGTTTACTAAGGCTAACAAATAGTTTGCAGAAAACTTTAAAGATTTTAAATCTTTTTCATGCTTCTTTAAATCATTATTTTCTAATAGAATAGAACTTAGCCCTACAACTCCGTATAATGGAGTTCTTAACTCATGACTCACCGTTGCAAAGAATTTTGCTTTCACTTTAGTCAGTTCGTCGCTTTTCTTTTTAGCCGCTATGTACTTTACATTTTTATCTTTTAAATCTGTTATTAATCGCTTACGTTTTTGATTAGATTTATAGGTCTGAGCAAAGATGATACAGATAAAAAGCAGAATCGCTAGTATCACGCAAATTAATAACGTTTTACTATCTGCTTGTTCTTCTAGCAGTTCTTTTTCTAATTCTTTGGTTTTAACTTGATCTTTAAAACGTTCAGCATTTAGTTTTGCTGTTACAGATTCAATAATATTTCTGTGATCATCTTTGTTTTTTTCTATTTCGTAAGCTTCTAATTTTTTATTAATCTCATAGACACCTTTATAATCTTCTTTCATTGCTAAAGCCTCTTTATAGCCTGTATAGCCTTCCATTAATGCTTCTTTAAATTCACTAGCTGGTGAAAGAGCAATCGTTTGCTTAAAGTTTTCTATAGCTTCATCTGGCTTATTTAATAAAAGAAGCATTCTCCCTTTATTATGAAGGTGGCTTGCTTTAAAATGAGGTGGGTTATTGAGAAGATTTAAATAAATTTCTGTTTTGTCAATATGATAGGCACTATTTTTTGCATCTTTTGTTTCATTAAAAGCTCTGGATAGGTTATGATGTAAAATAAATAATTTCGTTGTGTCTTTTAAACGCGATGCAATTTCAATACTTTCTAGATACGCACGTATTGTTTTACCTTTATAACCTTCCATAGAATAATAGAGGTTAGCAAGATTTCCTTTTGATCCTAATATAAGGGAGCTATCTTTTACTTTTTCAGCTTCTTTTAATGATTTTAAAAATAAGTTTTTAGCACTTATTGTATCCTTAACGAGTAATAACGTATTTCCTATAACAGATCTTGCTTTGTGAATATGCTCCTTATTATCACTTCTTTTGGCTAGAGATAATCCTTTTTCTCTATAAATTAGAATGGGAGCATAATTAGACCTATAATGTTCTCCCGTCATCCAATCTATCATCGCTTCTACATGCGTAGTTATCTCAGCTGCCGTAGAATCTTTTGAAATTTTAGGTAACTTATCAATGATAGAATTCAGAGAGTTTGAGGAGATATCAAACGCTGTATTTTGCTCTTGACTAAAAGAATACAAACTAAAAAAAAAGGTAATTAATACCAATATTCTATTCAGAGGGGTCATATCAAATATGCATAATTTGGGGACTGTAATATAAATATTATTACACAGAATAATGGCATTATATCGAAATAATATGTTTTTAATCGATAAAAAAATATATTATGTAAGAAAAAACACCTACTCCATGTTATAACCTTTTATTAAAAATGTATAATTCCCTGACTGACATTTGTCTATGATGGGTGCTTATTATATGTTACAAAAACCCCACACACTCCATCAATTTATACCTAATGGTTATTTGATTAGAAATAGCCGTTTGATTCAAACTTTTAGTTATTATCTTATAACATATCAAAAAAGTACAAATCAAACGACACCTTTACCTGAAAAAATTAAAAATCTAGTGTTGCAATCATTTTTTCATTTAATCGTATAAAATCATTATTCCCTGCATCTTTAGAAAGAAGTAACGCACGCTTTGCAACAATAAGGGCTTCTTTATTCTTTTTTAAATCTTTTAGGATCATTGCCTCTCTAGTTACTTGAAAGAACAGTGCTTTATCAGAACTCGTTACTTTTTGAATATATTCTAATGCTTTGTTCAAATCAGTTTTTGTATCGTGAAGATATACGGCAGCTTGAAAATACTCAAAGGTACTAGGACCTGCCAACGTTTTATCTACAGCTTTTAGAATGCGTTCTTTTTCTTGCACTTTTAAAGGAATTTTTAAAGAAATCTGCTCCCAAGCTAATAGAAGTGTAGCACTATCCAATGTAAGGTCTTGAAAACGGAATTCTAGCGTTTCTACATACGAATTGCTTTTATGCACAGGGACGTTCAAGTTAAGTATTGGTTCTTTAGGTACGTATGAGTTCCAATTTGTCTCTTCATAAGGATACCATTTTATTTCCCAGGTTTTTACTCCAGGTTTGCTCAAAAGCGTATAACTTCCCTTTTTCAAAGGAAGTCCATCTATTTCTATA
>CAKZKZ010000316.1 GCA_937124495.1 uncultured Dokdonia sp.
AGAAATAGAGCCAGTCAGTTGTAGTTCTTCAGGCATCGGACGCTTTGAAAGCGTCCGATGCCTATTTATTAACTGATGTTACGCAAAGGTTGCTTTAGTTAGTCGCCTAGAAACGCGGATTTTTACCTAAAGGAAAAAATGCACGGATTGCTTCGCAATGCGCGGACTGACCTCCGAGGTTTCGGGGCAGGCGCGGTTTTAATTGGTTATTTTAGTCAAAATGGATTCTTATTATCAAATGCATTTTTTTTGAATAAAAAACAATAAGCTTTATTAAGATAAAATCTAAAACCGCGCGTGCCCCGAAACCTCGGAGGTCAGTCCGTGCATTGCGAAGCAATCTGTGAATGAATGAACTTTAGTTCATTCATCAGCGTTTCTAGGCGACCAATAAAAGGCTATCTTGAAAAATCTTGCGTAACATCAGTTACTTAAAATATAATAATTATCTTTGTAAATAGTCTCCCTCCATACTTCATTCATGAAGTAGTCTCATTTAACTATTAATCATTATCAAAATGAAAGCAAGCATTATAAACGTTTTAGTTAGTATAAGTATAGCTCTTTTATGGAGTTGCGAATCGGATTATTCTGCGATTAACAAGAATGTGACGTTTCCGAAGGCTGTCGTGCAACCTGATGGAGTTCGTTTTGATTATGTAATGTATGATAACGATTATAATGGAATCCCAACTGATGGAGATCCAAAGGAATATGGAAACGAAGACAAACGCTCCGAATCTTCTGGACTTTATTTTAAATTGAGCAATAAAAGAGCCTTTGGTCCTGGAATCAATGCCATAGTGCAAAGTGAAAAAAAGGGAGAGTGGTACCATATTTCCTTTGCTTGTATGAAACCATCTAAAGGAATGAACAAGCCTGCGGATAAAGGAATTCTTGTGCTTAGTTTTGAGCGAGGAGATTCTATGTTAGATTATAGAACCTTTCCTATTGCAGAATTATTGGAACAACAAAACAAGCAATACATAGATAAATGGGAAACAATATCGGTTTGGTCAAAAGTACCTGAAGGTTTGCAAAATGGCGATCTATTGAAAATCTACCCTTGGAATCCTGCTGGAGGAGATTTGTATCTAGATGATTTTATTGTAGAAACGTGGACGACTGAAGCGCTCGAACCAAAAGGATTCGTATTGAGTCATGCCGTTACAGAACAAAATTATGAGACGAGTGATCTAGCGGGACAAACTACAAAAGAAACAGCTGCTAGAGGTTTGTTTTCTTGTGTACTTTCTAATCAGAAAGGAATGGCACAGTATGGAAAAGGCTACACAGGAACATTGGCAGAAGCTAAAATTCAAGCGGGTGATTATGTGAAGGTTTCGTTTGCTGGTTTGAAAAAACATCATGTAAGACAGGTTGCTAATGCCGCCAATATGGTTATATCTTTGGAACGAAATGGGGAACAATTATTCTGGGAAGGCTTAGAAGTTGACCCTAGATTGAAAAAGGAGATAGGCAAGCTTATGGAGAATGGGTGAATTTGGAGATGTGGCAAAAAATCCCAACGGATGCCCAAGGAAGCGATTTACTGAAAATTTACCCTTGGAATAGTAATTGGGATCCAATTTATATTGATGACTTGCAAATCGAAGTGTGGCGAAAAGGGTAGGTGTACATTATACACAATCTTTGCACATAGAAATAACGTTAAGTTGATTTTCTTGTCGGTAATAATAGCTATCCATACATTTGCGTACCAAATGAAGCCCCAAACTGCCAATATCTTCTAAAATAGATTGTTTTTTGGTTGGAAAGAAAGGATTGAAAGCTGTACCACCATATCGCAATTCTATGATTAATCGCCCAGAGGTAGAGAGGGACAAAACTAACTCAATAGGAGTGGTTTGTTGCTCAAAGGTTGTGTAACCTAAAATACTAAATAAAAGTTCCTTGATAGCAATGTTAATCTTTTGAATAACAAAAGCTGGAATTTCGTACATTTTTGCAAATTGCTCCAAACCTGCTATGGCATCAAATGTTTCAGAGTTAGAATGTACTATAATTTTTTTCTTCGATATAGTTTCTTGTATATTCATGCGTTCTATGTCCAGTAAATCCAGATGAGAAAATTAAGTGGGCTTAATTTGTTACTGAAAAAGAGGCGAATGATCCGGGGGGAATCATTGCCCTAGTAAAAATTGGAGTGATTGAACGACTTTTA
>CAKZKZ010000317.1 GCA_937124495.1 uncultured Dokdonia sp.
GAACAATAGATTGGTCTTTAAAATAGCAGGCTTGTGCGCCTTTCTTTTTGTCCCAAAGATAAAGCCCAGAAGAAGTACAGAGATAAAGAACATTACCCTCCTCATGAATATAAAAAATGGCACTTTGCGCTAGAGCAGGGAATTCATTATACGCTTTGACAGGCATCAATAAATTTTGCTCTCTGTCTAAATAAGTCAATCCTTGATTAGTGCCAGCCCAGACTTTTTGATCTTGATCTTCAAGAACAATCCAAGTGATGTCATAGCGATTTAGCGAATTTGGGGCTAATAATTGCTTGCCCGTAGAATCTATTAAAAGAGCATTTCCGCTTTCAAGAGCAATCCAGAATTGATTGTTTTTTGTTGCAGTCACTCCAAAAGAACCCTTTGTGATGGCGTGTATGTTTAAGCTAGGACTGAGTTTTCGTCTTTGATATCTGAGAATAGAACCTACAAAGAGAAGACTGTCTTTAAGTTTTACAATCCCTCGACCGCCTCTAAAGGATTGATTTGGATTTTCTCCAGCTAGTTTGAAACTCTGAAATGGAGTAGGGACATATCGAAGGTAACGAAGTGCTTCATTTTTATAATCTTTATACCAAACACCATTTCGATTGTCGATATAGATAGCTTTATCAAAAAGCATTTCTTCTGTTTGAATACGTTGTATTCCACTACCATCTTTCTTAACAATGTCAACATCCTTACCCGATCCAACAAAGAAGGCATTTCGATTTGCTCTGATAAAATAGTTTTCTGATACCTTTTTTTGATAAAGGGGCTTAGTTTGGTTCTGAGCATAAATAGATATTGAAGAATCCTTCCTGTTTTCCCAGTAATCTTCTTTAGAAGTGGGGTCGTAAAGACGGTTATCAAAAGAATAGTCCAATTTGATCTCTTTTAGAACTTTTTGCTTTTTATAATCATAAAAAACAAGTGTTTTAAATGCTGATGTAGCAGTATGTGATGTAGCAGTCATTAGCATTTCTGTATCACTCTTCTTCTTTAAATAATAGTTCTCTAGATAACTATGTTGAAAATCTATTAAAGAAAGCATACGATCACCATTGTATTCATAAATGTGGTTGGTTTCAGTAATAAACCATATGCTGTGATCAAAATTTTCTACTGTTCTTCTAATTTTAGAAGGATTAAAAGAACTAGGCATCTGACAATATTCTGAAATACTTTTGATGCTTTTGTCAATAGGATTGAGCACATTAAACAGGAATTGACCCTCATGCTGGTTTTGAGAAATAATCCAAATATTATTATGTATGTCTTCATGAATATAGCGGATGAAATTCCCTTTTAAACCATGGTCTTTTTGGGTATAACTCAATAAATTAATACCATCATAAGAGTTTAGACCATAGTCGGTTCCTATCCAAATAACGCCTTTGGAATCTTCATAAATTACATTAATGGTATTACTAAGTAAGCCATCTGAAACACTTAAGGTGTGTGTTTGTGCAATGTACTGATCTTGCGCCCCAATTGGACTATTCAGCAATAA
>CAKZKZ010000318.1 GCA_937124495.1 uncultured Dokdonia sp.
TTGACTTATGATTTCATTTATGACCTTATCCATTTCTGATTCACTAAGGCCTTGACCAAAATAAAGATCTCGCACATATTCTCCCAAACTGATTTTATATCGTACTTCTTTTCCTTTATCAAAAGGAGCCCCTTTAAATAGAAGCTTTTTATAACTATTTTTTTCTGTTGCAATGAACTCTGCTCTTTTATAACTATACCCAAAAGCTTGTTGGAGATAGTATATTTTTACTTTTAGCTTATCATCTTCTACCGCCTCTTTCATTTCAATAGATAAGTAGAGGTAATATCTATTATTCTTAACATACAATACAAATGGGTCGTTTGTAGTAGTTCCTATAGGATCTTTTTCAAGACGGCTAAAAGAAGTGTCAAGATTTTCTAATACTTCCAACTCCTTATTCATAACAAGAAGCGTTTCAGCATTAAACACTCCGAGCGTCTGCTCTAATCCATGAGCTGCTTGAAACTCAAGAAGCGCTTTTACGGTATCATCCCAAAAAACAGTGTCATTTTCAGAAACAGCATATCCTAATGTATAAAGCGCTTGATTGAGAAGTAATACATGAGTACCAGAACTTGCATCTTTGATCAGGGATTTTCCTTCTTCTACTTTTTTAAATGCTTGATTTCTAAAAGGCTTATAGGTGATTTTAGAAACTTCAGTGTCAAGGATAGATGTTTTTACATCTTCTTCTTTGATTGCTTCGTAATCATCCATTTTTTCATCTTCATAAGTATTTTGCTCTTCAAAGCGAATCGCTCTCGGTGAAAATGTCTTAGTATGTCTGCTCATCGTATTATGGTGTATTATCTTAAAGTACTTGATACATAAGGCATTTTATTAAAAAGTGTTTTGCTTTCGCGAAAGCAAAAAAAGCCACATTCAATAATGTATACATATGGTCCCAAGGACTATCTTTTAGTTATTTCTATTATCGCCTCCTACATTTCTGTTTCTGACAATAGGGGTTACTCTTGCTTGATTTTTCCCAAATGTTTTATCGTTTTCTATCTCTAAATAAGGAATCATAAGCTCATGAGTAATGACGTTTTCATTTTTATTATATAAAGCGATAGCCACACTTTTCATAACATTACGAATGTTAGCTCCTGTATAGGCATAGTTATCTACAAGGTTTTTAAGAAGTTTATCATTTTCAAACTGTAGATTTTCGGGAAGATATTTTTTCCAAAGCGCCTCCCGTTGTACCTCCTTAGGACGAATAACTTGTACGGCTATATCCATACGTCTCTTAAAGGCGTCGTCCATATTATTCTCATAATTGGATGCTAAAATGGTGAGCCCATCAAATTTTTCAATGCGTTGCAAGAGATACGAAACTTCTTGATTTGCATAGCGATCATGTGCATCTTTTACATCCGACCTTTTTCCAAATAAAGCATCAGCTTCATCAAAAAACAAGACACAGTTTTTGCCTTGTAATCGTTTAAAAATACGCTCTAGATTTTTTTCTGTCTCCCCTATATATTTACTCACAACTCTTGAGAGGTCTACATGATACATAGGCATATTGTATGTATTTGCTAAAATACCAGCCAGCATGGTTTTACCCGTTCCAGGTGGTCCATAAAACAAAGCAATAAAACCGGGGTTAAATTGATGAGATTCTTTTTCAAAAAACCCATTTTTTAATGCAGTAACATAAGCATCTATAGAAGTAATACTATTTTTTACTGAATCTTCTAAAATGATATCATTCATAGAAAGTGTTGACTCATATAAACTCCCTGGAAAATAATCTCCGTGATCTAAGCGAGGTATTATTCCTGTTAAGAAATAGTTTAAAAAGGCACTATCTAAGGCTATTTTTCCTTGAATAGCATCATTTACATCTTGATTATAAATAATATCGTGCTCTAGTAACGAGCTTCCATGAGTAAGTTGCACACTATAATGAGACCATAATGACATATCACTTCCTGCAAGTAAAAATAATGCCGTTTGAAATGTTGGGCTAAAAATACGTTTTGCTCTGTCGTACTGGCCTCCTATATCCATAGCGAGTGAACTATTTTGTTCTTCTCTACGAATAAAAGGTTTTAACAAAAGAGGGAAATGAGAAGAGGCAATTCCTAAAGCTAAAATGACTCTATCTAATTCTTGTAAACTATATTTTTTTATCGTAGCTCCATACGAAGAAGAGGTATCTATTTTTAATAAGGGTGAAATTTCCAAAACAGATTGAGATGATACGATACTTTTTGTCAATAAATCATCAAAACGTTGTTCTATAATGGTTTTTAACCATTGCATTTCTTTATGTAATGCTGTAATATGAATCGTGTGTTGATTCCCTATGGAAGTCTTTTGGGTGCGCGCTTTTTCAATCTTCCTTTTCGGAACTTTAGAATTGTTTTTGCGTCGTGTATTTTTAGTATCCTCGTTTGAAAATATAGAATATTCCATAATCAACTTAAAAAGTTAAGTATCAAAATTCCATTATTTTACTCTTAATCTACTGTTTTTAAGACGTTAAGATCTGTAGCTTCAGTAAATAACAAAAAGATTGTGTAGGGAAATCACATACGTATTAACTTAAAAACCTCCATAGTTTCTGATAAACTATGGAGGTTTTTTATGTATGCTTTCGCGAAAGCGTATGCGTTATATGTATATCAAGGCGCAGGATTCGGAATCGCAACATGTACCTCTTCAATCGCTTTTAAGACCTCATCAGATAGCTCAACATTGATACTCCCGATGTTTTCTGAAAGTTGTTCTAGAGAGGTGGCACCAATAATATTTGCTGTTACAAAAGGTCTTGTATTTACAAAAGCGAGTGCCATTTGCGTAAGACTCAATCCGTGTGCGTCTGCAATTTCTTTATAACGTCTTGTGGCAGCAAAACTTGCTTCATTATGATACCTACTATAATTTGGAAATAGCGTAACTCTCGCATTGGGTGGATATCCATCAAGATACTTTCCTGTTAACTGTCCAAAACCAAGTGGAGAGTATGGCAAATGTCCAACTTCTTCCCTATGCATGATTTCCGTAAGCCCAACCTCATCTTTTCTGTTTAATAAACTATATGGGTTTTGCACGGTAATCATCTTAGGAGCTCCTTTACGAGCTTCTTCTAGATATCTAGATAATCCGTAAGGCGTTTCATTAGAAAGCCCAATCTGTCTAATCTTTCCTGCTTTTACAAAGCCATCTAAACCTTCTAAGATTTGAGCAAAATTATCTTTCCATTCTTCATCAGAACTATGTGTATATCCTAGTTGTCCAAAAAAGTTAGTCGTACGCTCTGGCCAGTGTAATTGATATAAATCAATATAGTCAGTTCCTAAACGTTCCAGACTTTTATGGATCGCATCTTCAAACTCATGTTTTGTAAATCCTCCTGTACGAATGTGTTTTGAAAATTCTGCTGGACCTGCAATTTTTGATGCAATTACGATATCATTACGCTTTCCTGTTTTTTTCAACCAACTCCCTATGATTCGTTCTGTACTTCCGTATGTTTCTGCTCTTGCATTAGGAACACTATACAACTCGGCAGTATCAATAAAGTTGACACCTTGTTCTATCGCATAGTCTAACTGTGCGTGACCTTCGGCTTCAGTATTTTGTTCTCCCCAAGTCATTGATCCTAGGCAGATTTTTGAAACTTTAATATCTGTATTGGGTAAATGCGTGTATTTCATAGCTATCATGCCCGAATAAGCGGGTATCTTTTTTATTTTACTTTCCTGTCTGTCGATAGGCAGGCAGGGAAGCTTACTTTTTCTTAATCTATATCCTGTAATAAAGCGGTTACTTCATCTAGTTTTGGTGTAAGGATCACTTCTATACGTCTATTTTTCGCTTTGTTTTCGGCAGTGTCATTAGGCGCTACCGGCGCGTATTCCCCACGTCCTGCCGCTGTCAAGTTTTTAGGATCTATTGCTGTATTTTCTCTTAATATATTGACAATCGCCGTTGCTCTTTTTGCAGATAAATCCCAGTTTCCTTTTAGATTTCCAGATCCTCCATAAGGCACATCATCTGTATGGCCTGCGATCAATACGGCAATGCCTGGATTGTCGCCAAGAACACTTCCAAGTTGCTGCACAGCTGTTCTACCGATTGCTCCTACCGTCCAAC
>CAKZKZ010000319.1 GCA_937124495.1 uncultured Dokdonia sp.
CAAAGCTTCTATTTGTGCTTGTATAGATACCCATGAGAAACGAAGAAATTTTTTAGCATGTCATCCTATTGCAGGTACAGAATTTTCAGGACCTATGGCAGCAATAGAGGGGCTCTATGATGGAAAGACCAATATTATTTGTGAAGTCGAGAAAACAAGTTTTAAACTTCAAGAAAAGGCATTGCAATTATTTACATCAATAGGAATGCGTATTCGATATATGGATCCTGTTTCTCACGATAAGCATATTGCATATATGTCACATTTATCACATATAAGTGCTTTTATGCTTGGGAAGACCGTGATTGATAAAGAAAAAAACGAACGTGACATTTTTGATATGGCAGGAAGTGGTTTTGCTTCTACAGTACGATTAGCAAAAAGTAGCCCAACTACTTGGACCTCTATATTTAAACAAAATAAAAACAATATCTTAGAGGCACTCGATGAGTATATTATAAATCTAGCACATTTTAAAAAAATGATGCAGGAAAATGACTTTGATGATGTGTATGAAGAGATGGAGAATACGAATCATATTAAAGAAATATTAAAAGGAATAGAATAAGAATACGCCTGAAGAGGTATAAACAAGCAAACACTATGGAAAACAAAAAAGAACTTAGAAGTTGGTTAGATGCCTTTAACTTGGATCACCCACTTGTAATAGCAGGGCCTTGTAGCGCAGAAACACAAGAGCAAGTATTAAAAATTGCACACCAACTTAAAGATACCGATGCTACGGTATTAAGAGCAGGTATTTGGAAACCCCGTACACGTCCGGGTAATTTTGAAGGCGTAGGAGCTTTAGGATTAAAATGGCTTCAAAAGGCAAAGGAAGAAACAGGAATGCTTACCACGACAGAAGTGGCAAATGCAAACCATGTTGAACTTGCATTAGAACATGATGTAGATATCTTATGGATAGGAGCTCGTACTACAGTGTCTCCTTTTATTGTACAAGATATAGCAGATGCATTAAAAGGAACAGACAAAACCGTACTTATCAAAAACCCTGTTAATCCAGATTTATCACTTTGGCTTGGAGCAGTAGAACGTTTTTACACGGCAGATATTAATAATCTAGGAGTAATCCATAGAGGGTTTTCTACCTATGAAAAAACACGTTACAGAAATAATCCAGAATGGCAAATAGCGATTGACTTACAAAATCGTTTTCCAGATCTTCCACTTATATTAGACCCTTCTCATATTGCAGGACGTCGTGATATTATTCATGATCTAAGTCAGACGGCATTAGATTTAAATTATGATGGCTTAATGGTCGAGACGCATTATGATCCTGATAATGCATGGAGTGATGCTGCACAACAAATCACACCTAAGACACTCGTCAAGATGATGATTGATCTTAAGATACGTAAAGTAGAGGGCAATGAAGTAGAGTATAATAATAAGATTAATACATTACGTACACAGATAGATGTAGTAGATCATCAACTTATTGAATCTTTAGGTAAGCGTATGAAGATTGCAGATCAAATCGGGGAACTTAAAATAGATAATAATGTTGCTATACTACAAACTAAACGTTGGAATGAGATTTTAGGAAAAATGATTCTTGAAGGAGAACAACATAATCTAAGCGAGGAGTTTATTCTTAGAGTATTTAAAGCAGTGCATCAAGAGTCGATTAATCACCAACAAAAAATAGCACTTTTAAAATAGAAGTGCTACTTGTTTATACTTCATACATAAAAGGCTTCCAATAAATACCATTATTGGAAGCCTTTTTATTTTTGTTCTAACTACTGCTTAAGTCTTTTGAAAATATATCGAGTAATAAAAATACCGTTATTATCCCCTTTACCTCCAGCACTTTCTACAGCACTAGCGACAAAAGCTAGATCCCATCCTTCCATGAGCATTGTATTGATTTTTGATTCAATAAGTGCATCGTTAGAAGCAATATTTTGAAAACGGATCCCTCCAAGATTAAAGAAGTTTAAAAGTTTTGTTTCGTCAAAACCTTTTACTCTAAGTTCTCCTCTTTTAGACTTGTTTCGTGTATTATCTTCTTCGGTTTGTGTAGATGTAAATTCTTTGTAATCTCTAGAGTCATTTGCAGAGATAAGACGACTACGACCTAAACCATTAGGGACAATCGATTCTATTGAAGTGACAATTTTTACTTCATATTGTTGTGCTTGCATCTCAAAAGATAGGAGAGCGATCATCACAAGTCCTAGTATTATTTTTTTCATATTATGTGTTTTAAATGGTTTTTACGGTGACAAATTAAACCAATTACTATGTAAAAAGTAAGTATTTTTGCGTAATTCTATTTTATGACAGGAATCGTATATAAATCTACAGGAAGTTGGTATACCGTAAAGACCGAAGATGGTCAATGGTATGAATGCCGTATGAAAGGAAAGTTTCGTATTAAAGGCATAAAGAGTACAAACCCTGTATCTGTAGGGGATGTTGTAGATTTTGATTTGGATACAAAAAGCGATGTAGAGACGGGTGTTATTACTAATATCCATGCGAGAGAGAATTATATTATTCGAAAATCTGTCAACCTTTCTAAGCAAACACATATTATTGCATCAAATGTTGACCAAGTTTTTTTATTGGTTACTTTAAATAACCCTCCTACGTTTACGGCATTTATAGATCGTTTCTTGATCTCTGCAGAAGCTTACAGGATTAAAGCTATTTTACTCTTTAATAAGATAGATACGTATAATGAAGATGAGTTACTCGAAATCAAATTTCTTGCAGCCATGTACAGAGATATTGGGTATGAATGTCTAGGGATTTCAGCATTAAAAGAAACCAATTTAGATGCATTGAAAAAGCAAATGGAAGGCAAAGTAAATATTTTCACAGGCCATAGTGGTGTTGGTAAATCTACGCTTGTAAATGCTATAGAACCTAATCTGAATATTAAAACAAAAGAAATCAGTGAGCAACACATGCAAGGACAGCATACAACCACATTTGCAGAAATGTATGATCTTAGTTTTAATAATGCAAAAATAATTGACACACCAGGTATCAAAGGATTTGGAATCGTTGATATGGAGCGGGAAGAAATAGGAAATTATTTTCCTGAATTTTTTGCCTTAAAAGGTGATTGTAAATTTAATGATTGCCTTCATCTTGAAGAACCTAAATGTGCAGTTAAAAATGCATTAGATAATGATGAATTATATTGGTCTCGTTATAAGAGTTATGTCAGCATTATGGAAGGTGATGAAGAGCAGTATCGTAAAGATCAATATGCCATATAATTGTTATGAGAGTTATTATACAACGCGTTTCTGAAGCATCTGTTACCATTAATGATCTTGTAAAATCAAGTATAACCCAAGGATTTCTAATTTTACTAGGGATTACTCATGAAGATACACAAGAAGACATTGATTGGCTTACCAATAAGATTATGGGATTACGTATTTTTAGCGATGCCAATGGTGCGATGAATTTGTCTATAAAAGATATTGATGGAGACTTGCTAGTGATTAGTCAGTTTACATTACATGCGAGTACTAAAAAAGGAAATCGTCCCTCATTTTTAGAAGCTGCTCGGCCAGAAGTTGCCATCCCGTTATATGAAAATTTTGTTGGTACGCTTTCGCGAAAGCATACTAAAGATGTATACACTGGAGAATTTGGAGCCGATATGAAAGTGCGGTTATTAAATGATGGCCCAGTAACCATTACTATAGACTCAAAAAACAGGCAGTAATTTTTTGTCTATCTCTCTAACTAACTCTATATTGCCTCAAAAAAAATGCGTTTATTTCTTTTGTGTTGCATCTTATTGCAATCCACACTATTATTTGCTCAAACTTCATTAGAATTACAAGCTGTTATACTTCCAAGTGATCTTAAAGAGAATGCAGATAGTATCATAAGAGATGAACAAATCACTGTCAATATTCCAAACCAACGTACATTAGAATATAGTGTTTACAGAGTGATCACTGTCTTGAATAAAAAAGGAATTGCTGATATAAATGCTGGAGTAGGTTACGATAAAGATTCGCGAGTTAAAAAGCTAGAAGCTACGATTTATAATAATGTAGGTGAAGAAATAAAGCACTTTAAGAAAAGTGATTTTAAAGATGTAAGCGCGGTGAGTAATGGTAGTCTTTTTGAAGACTCTAGAGTCAAATACTTAGAGTATACACCAGTTTCATATCCATTTACAGTTGTTTTTACTTCATCAAAGGTAAGTAGTGAGACTGCTTTTATTCCTTTTTGGTATCCTAATAGTACATATCAGAGTAGTACGGCTAAGAGTACGTATACCATAACGTATGCGCCAGACCTTGAATTGAAGTATAAGTTGTTAAACCCTGATGAGCAGATAGAAATCAATGAATCTACAGGTAAAATAGAAGTTTCCGTAAAAGATTATAAGGCATTTGTTCCAGAGGCCTATAGTCTAGGGTTTAAAAATATAGTACCTAAAATGATTTTTGCATTAAATAAATTCCACCTCTCAGGAGTAGATGGTAGTGCAGAAGATTGGACTAGCTATGGTAAATGGATGGATGACTATCTTTTAAAAGGAACTAGAGAATTACCAGAAGAAACAAAAATAGAAATAGCAAACCTAGTTGCAGGAGAGACTGATAACATAGAGAAAGCACGCAAGATTTACAATTATGTGCAGGAAAAAACACGCTATATCAGTGTGCAGATAGGAATAGGCGGGTGGAAGCCCATGCTAGCATCAGAAGTAGACGCTTTGGGATATGGAGATTGTAAGGCGCTCACAAACTATACAAAATCATTATTAGAAGTTGCTGAAATTCCATCCTATTATACCATACTGTATGCAGGGGATGATAAAAGAGATATTCAACCAGATTTTGTTTCTATGCAAGGAAATCATGCAATTCTTAGTATTCCCAACGGAGAAGATTATGTGTGGTTAGAGTGTACAAGTCAGGAAATTCCTTTTGGGTTTATTGGTGATTTTACAGATGATAGGGATGTTGTTATTATTACTCCAGAAGGAGGTAAAATAGTACACACCGATATTTATGATTATTCAAAAAATACCCAATTTGTTAAAGGGACGTGTAAAATTACTGAGAAAGGAGCCATAGAAGCAGCAGTTACCATGCAATCTAAAGGAATACAATATAATGACCGTTATTATTTAGAGAATCAAATAGATAGTGATCAAAAGAAGTATTATTATAATTTTTGGAAGCATATCAATAATATGAAAATAGATACTATTGATATAGAAAATAATAGAAGGGATGTAGTGATGAATGAAAAGATCACTTTTTCTGCCGATAATTATGCATCATTTGCTGGAGAAGAGATGCTCGTCTCTCTCAATGCAGTTAATAGATATACGAATGTCCCAAAAAGATATAAGAAAAGAGATCTAGAATTATATATAGACAGAGGATTTGTAGATGAAGATGAGATGGTTGTCACTGTTCCTGATACGTATAAACTACAAGATTCGTTTGAAGATATTCATGTGGAAAGTGAATTTGGAATATATGATCTAACCTTTGAACGTATTAATGACACTAACATAAAATATACTAGAAAATTTTCTATGTACGAAGGAACTTTTTCAAAAGAGAAATATAAAGACTTTAGATCCTTTGTTAGAAAGGTCGTTCGTTATGATAATCAAAAAATTGTGCTTGCCAAAATTTAATATCCTATGATAAAAAAATACGTACTAATTCTTATCAGTTTTGTTGTTTTCCAACAATCTGTTGTTGCTCAGAATTATAAATTTGGAAAAATTTCTGAGGAAGAGCTTGCAGAAACATCTCATGCATCTGAACCAGATGCAGGTGCTGCTATACTATATAGAAAAACGGATACTAAATTTAATTACTCTCAAGATGGTGGTTTTGTAGTAATAACAGAACACCAGGAGCGTATTAAAATATACAATAAAGATGGATATGATCTTGCTAATCAACAAATAGGATTGTATCAAGGAGTAAGTGAAGAAGAAACAGTTACGTCATTAAAAGCATTTACCTATAATCTAGTAGATGGTGATATAGAAGAGAGTAAACTTCAGAGTAAAGGTATATTTGAAGAAGAGCGAAGTAAGACATTAAAGATTAAAAAGTTCACAATGCCAGACATACAAGATGGGTGTGTCATCGAGTTTAAATATACATTTACCTCTCCTTTTTACTCGACGATAGATGAATTTCGTTTTCAAGAAACGATTCCTGTGGATAAGGTTGAAATGCGATTTTTTGCTCCAGAATACCTAGTGTATAGAACCCACGGAAAAGGCGGTATCCTTCTAGGATTAACAACTGAAACGAAATCGCGTACAATTAGATATCGATATGAAGATAAGACCTTAGCTAGAGCAGCAGAAGTAAACACCTTAGCTAGAGAACCACAAGTAAAAAGGAGTACAGCTGAACTTGACCTCACAGAAAATGGATATCTAATAAGTCTTGAAAATATCCCTGCGCTTAAAGAAGAGCCTTTTGCAGGAAATCTAAATAATTATATATCAGCATTACAATTTGAATTATCGTACACAAAATTTCCTAATGCTCCAGTACGTAATTATGCTACCTCTTGGGAAGATGTAGCAAAAAAGATATATAAGTCAGAGAGCTTTGGAAAAGAATTAGAAATCATAAAATATTTTAAGAAAGACATAGATGCATTGCTGTCTGGGGTTGCAGACCCAAAAGAGAAAATGATGAAAGTGTTTGATTTTGTGAAATCAAAAATGACTTGGAATAAATACTATGGTGTTTATAAAGATAGGGGTGTTAAAAAAGCATACGGCGAAGGAGTTGGGAATGTTGCAGATATCAACTTAATGCTGATCTCAATGCTTACATATGCAGGTGTAGAAGCAAACCCTATTTTGCTAAGTACCAAAGCAAACGGAATACCATTCTTTCCAACAAGAACAGGATTTAATTATGTGATTGCTGGTGCTGTCTTAGATAATAGATTATTCCTTCTTGATGGTGTAGATAGAACTGGTGCTCCTAGTATCTTAAGAACTAATCTTTTAAATTGGAAAGGAAGAATGGTTAGAGCAGATGGTAGCTCCTTATTAGTAGATTTACTTCCGTCTAAACCCGCAGTGCATACAAGTCTTATGAATCTTGAAATAAGTGAAGATCTAGTCATTACTGGAAACTCAAAAAATAGATTTACAGGGCATTATGCCAAAGGCCAAAGAGCTAGATATCGAAGTTTAAACGAAGGTGAGCAATCTGGAAAAATGGAAGAAAGTTTTGAATCAATAGAAATGATTGATCATACATTTAAAGGGATGGATGATTATGATAAGCCTTTAACGTTAGAATATAATTTCGAAAATGAAGAAGTTGTTGAGGTCATTGGAAATAAGATGTATGTGTCACCACTCCTTCACTTAGCAACCGAAGAAAATTATTTCAAAGCAGAAAATAGAACATATCCTATAGATTATTCATACCCTCGATCAGATAAGTATAATGTGTCTGTTTTAATTCCAGAAGGGTATACTATAGAATCATTACCAGAACCATTATCTATTAATCTTTCTAATAATATGGGGTCTTTTAGATACGGAGTTACTCAAAATGCAGGAAAAATAATAATAACGTTACAAAATACTATTAAAACACCTGTTATTGGAGCTGAATATTATAAAGATTTGCAACAGTATTACAAGATGATTTTAGAAAAAGAATCAGAAAAAATTGTACTTATAAAAGCATAAGTCAGCCAATATTTCGCATTTTATAAACATTGACTTAGACTTCGTATGTAGGGTCTTGTTTTTTAATTGCACTTGCCAAAACTTAATATACTATGATGAGAAAATACCTGTTAATCCTCATAAGCTTTGTCGCGTTTGAACACTATGTTGTTGCTCAGGATTATAAATTTGGAAGAGTTTCTGAAGAAGAAATTAGAGAGACTTCTCATCCATCTGATCCAGAAGCTGGTGCTGCTATATTATATAGAAAAACAGAAACAAAATTTAAGTATAGTCAGAATAAAAGCTCTTTTTTAGCGATAATTGATGTCCATGAACGTATTAAAATATATTCAAAGGCAAGTGGAGAAGAAGAAGCAACTATTCAACTTCCATTATATAAAGGATATGGTAGTTCTAATGATAAAATGACCAATATTAAAGGAATTACATATACTATAGAAAATGATGCCGTTCAGATAACAAAACTTACTTCTGATGGTATTTTTGAAGAAGAGTATACGGATTACTTAGATATTAAGAAGTTTACAATGCCAAATATTATTGACGGTGCTATTATTGAATATAAATACACCATTACTACGCCTTATATAGGAAACCTATCTACCTATTATTTTCAAGAGACCATTCCTGTTGATAGAGTTGAGATGAATTTTTGGGCACCAGAATACATGGTGTATAAAACACACAGTAAAGGCTGGTACCCATTTGAGATTATAACAGAAAAGAAAAGAGATAGAATTAAACTTAAATATAAGGAAGAGGCTGATAGATTAGTAGGAGGTAGTAAAACAAGAGTACAAGAAATAGAATTTGAAACGAATGGTTATGAAATCGTTTTAACAGATGTACCCGCTTTGAGAAAAGAAGATTTTATCTCAAACATAGATAATTATCGCGGTGGGGTAGAATTTGAATTGAATTATACTAAGTTTCCTAATTCACCTCTAGAATCATACTCAACGAGTTGGGATGCTGTGGCTAAAGATATAAATGACTCTAAAAGCTTTGGAGATCAATTAAATGAATCTAGATTTTTTAAGAAAGCACTGGAAGGTGTAATAAGTGATTCAAATACTGAGGAAGAAAAAATTGTTCAAATTTTTGAATTTGTTCGCTCTACTATTATATGGAACGGACAAAAAGGGATCTATACGAGTAAGGGAGTTAGAAAAGCTTTTGATGAGAAGAACGGAAATAGTGCAGATATAAATTTATTATTAGTTGGACTATTAAGAGAAGCTGGTATAGATAGTAATCCTGTTTTGATAAGCTCAAAAAGTAATGGAATCCCTTTGTTTCCTACTCGTAACGGATTTGATTTTGTAGTAGCAGGAATAGGGACTGGAATAAGCCCTTTATTATTAGATGCTTCACATAAATTGAGTGCGCCTCAAATATTAGATGAAGAACTTCTTAATTGGAATGGACGCATGATTAGATCCAATGGGAGTTCTAATACGGTTA
>CAKZKZ010000320.1 GCA_937124495.1 uncultured Dokdonia sp.
GTGTTTTTTGTCAGAGAATTCATCGTGAAATTTGTATCCAGGACTTCCAGACCCTGTACCAGTTGGATCTCCTCCTTGAATCATGAAATTTTTGATAATTCTATGAAATTTCAAACCATTATAAAAAGGCTTATTGAGGTAAATACTATCAACCATAGGATGTGTTCCTTCAGCTAATGCAACAAAGTTGGCCACTGTAGCGGGAGCATCATCATAGTATAATTCGGTAACTATTATTCCTTTGTCTGTGACAAATTCTGCATAGATACCATCTTTTAAGTCTGGGTATTTATCATTACATGATAGTAATGATAATAGGGCAACGATAAGTAACATGTGTGTTTTTTTCATGGGTTAAAAAATATTAATTATTCGGGTTGATTATCTTCTTCTATTTTTAATAAGCTTACTGTAGATCGAATAGGAATGTTACTCCCTATTTTGTCTTCAAAGCCATAGTATCCATAGGCTTTATGTGAAGGGAACAAAAATGTAATTGTCTCCCCTTCCTTTAAAATCTTAAGGCCATCACGTATGCCAGCGATAAGTTCTTGATTACTCTGATCAATCTTAATCGCTTGTACTCCTATTTCTTCCTTAGGAAGTATTGTTGTACCAGATACCGTTTGTAGATTATAGGTGAAGTTTACAATATCTCCTTTTGCAGGTTTTTTTGCAGTAAGTGTATCTTGTGTTACATACGTATACCAAAAACCATTTTCAGAACTTAGATATGTATGTGCCGTATCTTGTGTGATGAGTTTTTTTATAAAGACTTCTTCCTCTGCAATAAGTTCTTTGTTTCTTTTTACAGACTCAGAAATATAAGATCCTGATTTTTTTGAAATATACCATCTTGCTTCAGGTTCTTTACAAGACCAAAGGCATAACATACATACTATAGCAATAGTTCCTTTTCTCATTAGTTATAATTTGTCTTTATAACGTGGCAATATACTAATAAATTGGGCTACGGTATCTTCTAATGAAAGGTCGCTTTTTCCTCCAGCGGCATTAGTGTGTCCTCCACCTTCATAATGTGAACGAGAAAACTCATTTACAGAAAAATCTCCTTTAGAACGTAAAGACATTTTTATAATAGCATCTGCTTTATTTTCTATAAAGATAACCGCAAAAATAATCCCTTTTAAAGACAAGCCATAATTTACAAACCCTTCTGTATCTCCTTTTTGAAACTTATGATCATCTAATTCTTTTTGAGATAACGTAATGTAAGCCGTCTTATATTCTGGGAGAATCCTAAGGTTTTTAAGAGCAACACCTAATAATTGAAGCTTTGTGTAACTATTCGTATCATAAATATTACGATGAATATTAGCGTTATCTGCTCCAGCAGTAATCAATTTTGCAATAACCTCGTGAGTCTTTGCTGTGGTAGATGGGAATCTAAAAGATCCAGTATCAGTCATAATACCTGTATATAAACAAGAAGCCATATCAGCGTCAATATGATCTGCAACCTGTAAAGCATCTAGAAAATGATATACCATTTCGCATGTACTACTCATACTCGTGTCACTATAGGTGACGACAGCATAATTAGAAGGCTGTTGGTGATGATCTATCATAATAAAGTCTGCAGTGGCTGCTGCAAGCACTTTTTCCATCTCTCCTCCAGTTCTAGATAGGTCATTAAAATCTAATGTAAAGATAAGATCAGCATTTTCGATTTTTTGAGTAGCTATTGGAGTAGATGAATTATAGGTGATTACATCATCATGTCCAGGTAACCATTTTAAAAAATGCGGATATTCATTGGGTGCAATTACGACAGCAGTATGTCCTTGGCTATTGAGATACTTACATAGCGCTAGCGTACTTCCCATGGCATCTCCATCAGGATTTTTGTGAGGCACAACAACAATAGATTTTGGTGTGTTAAGTAGTGCCTTTACAGTCTTAATATCATTAGAATTCATAGTTTGCGAAGATACAATTTATGAATATGATGCGTCATAAAGATGTTTAATTATTTGTAAAATAGGGGTAAGAAAGCGAATTTCCTGAACCATAACATTTCCATAATGTAGAAAAGCACTATTTTTGCGCCAAATTTGAGGGGAAGCTATCCGCTTTCGCGAAAGCATATAAAAAGAATTATTTTATTAAATACAAAAGATTCTCCCTTCAGAGAGAATTAAATTAAGACTATGGCAACAAATAGAACATTTACAATGATTAAGCCTGATGGCGTTGAAAACGGACACATCGGAGCAATTTTAGAAAAAATTACAGCTAGCGGATTTCGTATTGTAGCTATGAAGCTTACGCAAATGACAAAAGCAGATGCTGAAGCTTTTTATGCAGTACATAATGAGCGTCCATTTTTTGGAGAGCTTGTAGAGTTTATGACACGTGGACCTATCGTTGCAGCTGTTCTTGAAAAAGAAAATGCAGTAGCAGATTTCCGTACGTTAATAGGAGCTACAAACCCTGCTGATGCTGCTGAAGGTACTATCAGAGCTTTA
>CAKZKZ010000321.1 GCA_937124495.1 uncultured Dokdonia sp.
GGTCTATTGCATCATAAATAATTCTAAATCCGCATGCTTTACTTATGTACTCTTCTGGGCGTACGTACGAAATACTTAGACCATCTATGTTTTCTGGGGTTTCTTCACTTTCATTACCTGCATTGAGTACAAAAAGAAAATCTGTTTGATCTACATCGGTACGTAAAGGAATAGAAATGGAAGCTTCATTAAATTCTAATCCTACGGTCCCTCCATTTTCTAATACAATAAGATCCGTGGGTGCTTTTGCTTCTGTTGTATTTTCTATGTCAAAAAAATCAATAACCAGTAATGGTGTTACAGGAGTGGCTTCTGCACATATATCATCTCTCTCGCAAGAGGAGAATGTTATCGTAAAACAAGCTATTAAGATTGCTATTTTAAATTTCATAGATTTACCTTTTTTCTAGCAATACAACATTTTCAACGTGATGCGTCTGCGGAAACATATCTACAGGTTGCACTCTTGTTACTTTGTAAGTCTCATCTAGTAACGCCAAATCACGTGCTTGTGTTGCACTATTGCAACTTACGTAAACTACTTTTTGTGGCGAAATGTTTAAGATTTGTTTAACCACATCTGCATGCATACCATCTCTTGGAGGGTCTGTAATAATAATATCAGGAATTCCGTGTGTAGCTATAAATTGTTCATTAAACACATTTTTCATATCACCTACAAAGAACTCGGTATTATCTATGCTGTTACGTTCTGCGTTTTCTTTGGCAGCTTCTATAGCATCAGGAACGGCTTCTACACCAATCACTTTCTTTGCTTTTTTTGCCACAAACTGTGCAATAGTACCAGTTCCTGTATATAAGTCATATACAATCTCAGATCCTGTTAATCCTGCAAAATCTCTTGTGATTTTATACAGTTCGTATGCTTGAGCAGAGTTGGTTTGATAAAAAGACTTTGCATTAATTTTAAAATGTAAGCCTTCCATTTCTTCAAAAATATGATCTCTTCCGTGGTAACAAATGACTTCTTGGTCATAGATCGTATCATTTCCCTTAGAATTAATCACATATAATAAGGAAGTGATTTCTGGGAATTCATTTTTCAGATAATCGAGTAGAAGGGTACGTTTGTCAACATCTTCTTTATAGAATTGAACAAGTACCATCAACTCTCCAGTAGAAGAAGTGCGTATCATAAGCGTACGTAATAAGCCTTCTTGGTTTCGAGCATTATAAAATGCCATATCGTTTTCTGAAGCAAAGGCTTTAATGCCGTTGCGTATCGCATTACTAGGATCTTGTTGTAAATGACATTTTTCAATATCTAAGATTTTATCCCACATCCCTGCAATATGAAAACCTAAAGCATTGCGGTCTTCTATCACTTCATCACTTCTGATTTGCTCCATGGTAAGCCATTTGCTATCAGAAAATCCAAATTCCATTTTATTACGATAAAAATATTGAGAGGCACTTCCAGCAATAGGCGTTATTTCTGGTAGCTTTATTTTTCCTATACGTGTCAGATTGTTGACAATCTCTTGCTGTTTGTACTCTAGTTGGTATTTATAATCCATGTGTTGCCACTTACAGCCACCACATACTTCAAAATGTTGACATTGAGGTTGGGTACGCTTTCGCGAAAGCGTATGCACATGTATAGCCGTTCCCTCGTAATAGGATTTGCGTTTCTTAGTAGTTTGTACATCTACAACATCACCTGGTACGGCATTATTGATAAAGACGACTTTTCCATCGGGTGCATGGGCAATTGCTTTTCCTTTGGCACCTGCATCGGTTACTTCAAGTTCTGTAAAAACTTTGCGGTTTTGTTTTCTTCTAGACATTACGCAAAAATAGCCTGTTTTTATGAAACAGGCTATATGAATTTTAGGATCGTTTTATAGTATTAAAACTTACGTGTCTTTAATGGATAACTCAATAAGCTGTACCGATATTTTGATCTTAACACCTATCAGTAGCCTTATTAAGACATGGTAGAGAAGAATTTGGTCTAGGACCAATACTTGTAGTACCATCGCTAGTAGTATCATAGTGCTTAGCTCCTCCTTTAATATAGGATAAGTTTTTTGTGAGTTTTGCTATTTTAAACGTATCAAGGGATAAGTTTTTTTGTGCTTTTTTCATGTAATTATAGCTTTTAAGTTTGTGTGATAAACTTACAGTATAATTTTATATAAAGCTTGAATTTTTATCTAGTAGTTGTCTTTATTACAGAATAAAGACATGTAATTCTTTGATTATTAATTTTTTATATTGTTTAGTGATTTTATATAATATGAAGGGTAAATACCAAATTTTTTATGAAAATACTTAGAAAAAGATTCGGTATTGCTAAAACCAGATTCTTGACCAATGGTTTTTATTGTATATTTTCTAAACGTACTATCTTGTTTTAATCTTTCTAATGCATACTCAAGACGAAGATTACGTAAATAGATATTAAAACTTTCATTTTTATAATAATGATATGCTTTCACAAAATAGGGTCTATTGGTTCCTATTTGTTTAGCTAATTTCTCAGAATTTATCGTGTGGTTTAAAAACTGTTCTTCTTTCTCGAATGTTTCCAAACAGTCTCTAACTTTAATAAAAACATCTTCAGGAATATTTGGTTTTTCTTTAGGAGTATCATCCTGTTTTGATTTCTTTTTGTAATCGGACTCCTGTAATTTTTTAAATCGTTTTTTATATTTATTTCTCTGGATAATAAAAAATAATAGAACAATTAAAATAAGACCACTGATGCCATATAAAAAAATAACTAGAATTTTAGATTTTTTATTTTTTTGATTGAGTGACGCGAGCTTTTGATTGTAGCTTTCTAATAGCATAGGAAGTTCATACGTATCTTTAATCTTATTATTAATAGATTTATAATTTGTGTTTAGAATACTATCAAAAGTTATAATTTTTTTTAAAAAAATAAGTTCATTATCAGCGTCATTTTTGTTGTTGTAATACTGTCGTATGTATTTATAACTGCCCAATATTTCTGGTGAGATTGCAATAGAGTTATTCGTAAGTGAGTCCACTTTTAAAAAATAGCGTATTGCTGTTTCCTCATTACCATTTTTTAAATATGCTTCTCCCATATAATGATAGGCTAAGGATATATTTTCTGTATGCCCTACACTATTCATATAGTTTGTTGCCTTATCAATTTTTATATTACTTCCATTTTTGTATGGGCCCTTTAAATCATTTATTCCTTCCAACAATAAAAAGTAATAATAATAATTGGACTCCTTTTGTTCATTATCATTTGCCTCGATGCCTAACTTGATATAAGTATATGAAGAATCTATGTGATTTAATTTTCTATGGATATTGGCTAGGTCAAGAAGAGTTCTACTGTAAATTAATGGAGCTTCATTTTTGTAATTTAGAGCGATTATTTTTTGCCATAGTCTCCTTAAGGTTATAAGTGCTTTTTCATTTTCTTCAATTCTAATTTGTAGTTCGGCAATACTCAAATTAATATCAAAATCAAGTTTTTGTTTATTACTAGCTTTATTACTCGATTTATTATAATGATTTGCTTTTAAGTAATTATTTAATGCTTTGTCATATTGTCTCTTATGGAAATGATAATATGCTTTTTGCAAATATGCTGCACTAGTTTGATCTAGCCATTTAAGACTTGGATTCAAGTTTATAATAGAGTCATATAGGTCTACTCTATCTTGTTTATCAACTAATGCTCTGAAATAATACCCTTCAGCAATACGAGTTGTGTCTTTTATTTTTTTTGCTTTTATAAAGTATGCATTGGCAAAGTGTAGTGCCCGTATAGAGTCTCCTTTAGAGTAGTGATCTTCATACCTTGTGTATAGTGTATTAAAATCAAGTTTGCCAATTTGTTCTTGGAATTCTTGTTGCGCTTGAATAGAGAAAATAACAACAATACTACATATAAAAAACAAGATGTTTTTTTTAGCCATACTCGTAGAAATCATATTTATAAATATAAGATAACTCAAATAATTATAGCCTCATAATGTGTAATTATTACGATTGGTATAGAATTTAGTTATTACTTCTTAGTAATCAGCTAAATATATTTTAAAGATAGCGCTTTTTATTTTTGAAATTATAAAATGTATTTTAATGAGTATTGTATACGCTTTCGCGAAAAAATATATGAAAAGTATAAAACTCACATTCTAGTAATATAATTATTAGAATGTGAGTTTCCTTTTCGCGAGAAATAATTTTAACCTAATCTTCGAGTTAATCGGCCGATTGGTTTAGGAACCGTTGGAAATTCAGGTAAACAATCAAGAGAAGATGCATCTGGGTCGTCTGTAGTAACTTCTGGACATTCTGGATGAGTTGATTCTGGTTCAGTTTCGCTACCACCTCTTACAGAAGACATGTTTCCTGTTAACCTTGCTACTTTAAATTTTTCAAAAGG
>CAKZKZ010000322.1 GCA_937124495.1 uncultured Dokdonia sp.
GATTGCAATCCTAGACACGGGAGTTGATTATAATTATTTTGGATTTACACAGCCCTTTTTATTCAATACAACAGTGAGTAATACTAGTTGTACAGATAATGGGTATGAGGATTATATTGGATGGGATTTTGTAAATCAGGATAATGATCCTTTTGATGATTTTGGACATGGAACAGTCATTTCTAGTCTTATTTATGAAGAATTGATGGGAGAGAATATAAACTTTCAAATCTTACCTATTAAAGTATTTGATCAATTTGGAAGAGGAAAATACTTTGATATTTTGTGTGGATTTAAATACGCAACAAATAATCCAGAAGTAGATATGATTAATATGAGTTTTGGATGGTATAATAATTCAAATACAGAGATCTTAGATAGATTTATAGAAGAGTCTCAAGAAAAAATATTACTTACAACATCTGCGGGTAATGCAGAACAAGATAATGATGTGAAACCTCACTACCCATCTTCATATTCGGTAAGTAATCTATTAGCAGTAGCTTCTTTAAGTAGTCATCCATCAGAAATTTGGCTTGCTCATTTCTCAAATTTCGGATCTAATTCTGTAGATATTGCAGCTATTGGGCAAGATATTCCTTTTCAGGTGGCTCCAGATGAGTACTTGTACGTAAATGGAACTTCATATTCAAGTGCATATACCGCTGCTTATGCAGGCACGTTGTTTCAACAAGAAAGCACGCCTCAAAAATGGATAAGTAATATTTTAGAAACGACTACCTATGGCAATAATTTGTCTATGTTAAAGTATCAATCATATATCGATTAGTTATGTATAGTAAGGTTTGAGTATTTAGGTTTAGGTATAGCTATTTATTTCAAACTCAGGGGGAGGGATCTTTGCATTCCTCCTCTTATATACTATCTTTAACATGCTAATAATACGTCTAATTCATGTCATATCTTAAAAATATACTTATAATAGGAGTATTGTTTCTAGTGTTTACTGTTCAAGGGCAGGAAAAAAAAATAAGTACTTATGATTCTATACTTTCTTTACCTATAGAAAATAGCGAAAAAGGAAGACTCATAGAGCAATTTTTAGATACGCATTTGGATATTGCTCCTTTAGAGTTAGCCTCTTATTATTATGAATTCTCTAAATGGAATTGGAGGAAAGACAAAGCGAAATCTAAATTCTATGCTAAGAAAGAATATATCCTACGTAAGAAAATAGGACAAGAAAAAAATCTTGAAGAAATAAAACGAAATCTCTATAATTTAGGGTTTATGCATCATTATTCTAAGTACCCTGAATATGATAATGCATTAGCATACTTTGATACATTAATAAAACTAACTTCACAAAACGAAGTTAGACTCGGAAATGTATATCGAGAGCGAGGAGATATTTATGATGAACTTGGAGACTTTCAGAGAGCTTTAGAAAATTATTCATTTTCTGAAAATATATGTAAAGAAATACATCGGCCAGATATTCAATTAAAAGCACTTATTAATATTTTAGGCACGTATGTAAATATAAGTGATAGTACGTATGTAGATGATTTTGATAAAAATATACGGAAGATACAACAGATAGATACTCATTTATTTTCACAAGAACAAAAAGGAAAATTACTGCATAATATTGGTGCAATGCGTCGTTTTCAAAAAAAACACACAATTGCACTTCAAACGACAGAAGAAGCTATCAAGTTGTTTAAAGAAGCTAGAGATACATTACAACTTTTTGATTCGTATAATCTTTTAGGGGTTATTCATAAAGACCAAAAAGAGTATAAGAAAGCAGAAACTGCGCTCATTAAGGCAGATATGTACGCAAAAAATGATCCATTATATAAAAGCATTGTTGCTAATAACCTAGCTGGTTTATATCAAGAGCAAGGAGACTTTAAAAAAGCAATATATCATTACTATGAAGCATTACAAATCATAGAAGGTGTCGCTCCAAGTTCAAATGCAAATGTCTATCTCACAGCAGAAAATATAGCTATTTCACCTCATAAAACAATTGTATTCGGGTACTTAAATGATTTGTCTAAAGCCTTAGTCGCTTACTACAAAAAGACACATGAATTAGATCATATTACAAAAGCAAAAGATATTATTGCATTGGCAGATGCTTTGGTCGATGACATCTTTTTAGAAAGTCGAGAAGAGTTATCTAAACTTTCTTGGAGAGAAAAATCATCAAGTTTATACCTAAATGGCGTCTATATTGCTAATGAATTAAATATGCCAGATGTAGCATTGTATTATATAGAAAAAAACAAAGGATTAGTACTTCTAGAAAACATAACAAATGTATCTGCAAGACAAAAAGCAAATATTCCGTCTAAGATTATAGATAGAGAATATCGTTTGTTAAGTGCAATCAAGGAAATAGAAACAACGCTTATAAATGAACCATTAAAAGCAACAAGAAAGATTGATAGTCTCAAAAACAATGTATTTTCACTTAAAAGAAACTATGTAGCATTAATCGATTCTTTAGAACAAAAATTCCCTGCCTATTTTTCGTATAAACAAGGATTGTCTATCCCTTCAACCTCAGAAATCAGGGAGGACTTAGAAGATAATGAGGTTATTGTATCTTATGCAGTAGGAGACAGCCTTTCATACGCTCTATTAGTAACTAAAGACACTATTCAACTTGAGAAAATAAGAATATCTACGCCAGAATTGACACGTGAAATAATGGCTTTTAGGAAGCAATTAGAAAAGCCTTTTTATGAGCAATCAGAGATTATAGCATATCAAGATAATGCCAAAAATTTATATGATGTCTTATTTCCTTTTGAAAATAAAGAGGAGGTCCTTTTTGATAAAAGGATTTTTATTATTCCAGATGGAAGCCTACATTCTATACCCTTTGAAGCATTATCCGTCTCAAAAGAAGTGTCACTACCAGCATCTTATTTTATAACAAAGAGCGAGATATCATATAAATATTCCCTCTCTGTTGAAAGTCAGTTGCAATTACTTAGACCTCCAAAACAAAGAACAATAGTAGGCGTTTTACCATCTATATTTAAAGATGATTATCAAGAATCATTGGTGCAAAGTACAAATGAATTAACGCAGATGACTCCTTTTTTAGAAGATAGATTATTAACAGAACAAGCTGCAAATAAGAAAGCATTTATTAAAGCATTTGAAGACAATTCCATTATCCACATATCTACCCATGGCGGTGTGAGTACAAAGGGACCTTGGTTAGCTCTTTATGACGAACGTTTATTTCTTAATGAGCTCTATTTTTTAAAAAATCAAAAAGATCTTGTAGTATTAAATGCATGCAAAACTTTGTCTGGAGAATTTCAAAAAGGAGAAGGCGTTTTTAATCTTATGAGAGGGTTTACAAATGCAGGCGCAAAGAGCGTTATAGGTTCTTTATGGGATATCAATGAAAAAGCAAGTTTAGAAATTACGACTCAATTTTATAGTAATCTAAAACAAGGAAGTCGTAAATCAGAAGCATTGCAAAAAGCAAAACTTTCATATTTAAAAGCACATGCAAATACCAGTGAAGCGAGTCCTTATTACTGGAGTGCTATTACATTAGTAGGGAGTGATGAAGCCCTCTATACACCTTTTCCGTATAATACAATACTACTTTATGTAGTGATAGCTATCCTGTTATTTATAGGTGTGCGTATGTTTATACTAAGATCTAAAAGGTAGCTTTTTTAGCGTTCATATCTTTGTGAGTACGCTTTCGCGAAAGCGTATACAATGACATTAAATATTGCATGTTAAAAACAGGTACTAATACGCATTAATAAATGGTGCGTTATAACTACTTTGTAGTAGTGAATTCTTGCCTGTAAAAGAGTGTAAGATCAAGTATAACAAATCCATATTTTTAGTTAGATCATAGGGGGGTACATTTAAAGAATAAAAGTGGATATAACATGGTGAAAAATGAAAAAGCTATTTGTCTACATAGGTGTTCTAACCTGTATCATTGTTTTAAACTCGTGTAATCCCCATAGAAATGGTCATTATACTAAATTAAAAGAAGCAGAAGTTTATCCAGATATTCAATCTGTTATGAGCTATCTCCAAGAACAAGATTATAGCAATCCAAATAATCCTACATGGCATTTATTTCCTGGGACAGATGTCTCTCCAGCGTCTGATACCTTAAAAAGATTGGGACTGGCTGTTCATGGTCGTTGGGTACGTACCTATGTAAATGAAATTGCTCATGAATTTTTAAAACTAGCAGTAGATTCTACCATTACACAACCGTTAGATTTCCCTCCAGGGTCTTTTATTGTTAAACAAAATTACCATGCAAAAATAGATGGGAAGCATACGGAAACGCCACTCTTAGAAGCACCTGGTGCTATCACATTACTCTATAAACCATATCCAAAATATAACTATTGTGCCACCGCATCTTTAGATA
>CAKZKZ010000323.1 GCA_937124495.1 uncultured Dokdonia sp.
TAAGGCAAGTTAAAACAGGAGCTAAAGTATTTGAGCCATTAAAAACACAAAGTTGATCACCTGTACCGATATTAATGTTAGAAAAATCAACTCTTAAAGCTTGATTTGCTATGGCTGGGCAAAAAGTAACTGTATAGTTTTCACTATCAGAATAATTACCTACTGCACCACCACTATCATAAAAAGTGCCCGAACAGGTATTAATCGTTTGATTATTAACATTATCTATTTCATAAATTTGTCCATAGACCTGTATGGAAAGTAGATTGAGCAAAAGTATAAAAGTAGTTTTTTTCATTGTATTTGTCTTTATCCAAACAATACATAAACTTATTTAAGTTTGTTTAGACTAAGACATTTTTTGAGGTGCTTATTGAGATAATGGCGTTTACTTTACAATGTGAAATACGAAATAGTCGGTTATGATACTTAACTATTTCGTACTTCTCATTTTATATTTATTTTTCAAACTTAATGATAATTGGAATGACATTGCCTTTTATAGGTATTGTTTCTATATCTGAGACTTTACAATTGATTATATTCTCATTATATTGGATATTCGTAACTAAATCTTCACCAATTACTTCTTTGATTGCTTGATAAATTGAAGATTGATTACTTTTGTTGAGTTTTTTGAGTATATCATTGATGTCGATTTTATTATAGGTATATAGGAAAATGATATATTGATTTTTTTGCTTACTAATAAGATTGCTTTCTCCTGCTTTTAATGGGAATAAAATAGGCTCTTTTTCTATATTAGCAATAGTATTTGCTTCATGTGTAAACTTTTTTTCATCATAAGACAGCATATAAATATGATTATCTTTTTTAATATTAACAATAGAAGTGCGAATTCTGATGTTGTTTGTTTTCCAATTTTTTTTGTAGATATATTCATTCTTAGAACTATCATATAATCCTTTTAAGGAGAGTTCATCATCATAAATAGCATCAATTAAAGTGAAATAAGTATCTAAACTTTTATTCTTTTTGGGTAGATTTAATACATAACCAAAAACTAATCGTTGTTGCAAATTAGTTGCTTTAATCCACCAATATCCTTTTTCGCCTAAACGAAGCCCTCGGCTATCCATAATTTGAAAATATAGCTCTTTGTTTTCATTAATTTTGAAACCTGTAATAACAATTGCATGATAGAGTGCGTCATCGACTGAAGGAATAGGAGTAAACGTAGCCTTGCCATTCATTTTGATTTCCTTTTCATAATCTTTGGGCAATTTCATTCCTGCGATTATTGGTTGATTATTTAAAAGAGTATTCATCATATTAGTCAATACCGAAGAAGTATTAATACTATCTGTATGAAAAACCTTAGAAACATTATTTAACCGATAATTTAAGGCCTCTTGATTAATAATATTAGGAATAGTAGGATAACAAGGAGCTGTATCTGGATCATAATAAGGACTGATACTATATTCTGATCTTAAACAAACGCCATTTTTTTGGTAACTTTTGATTACCTCGGTAGGAGAAAGAAGTGCTTTGCATCCATATCCAAATTTTAAAATAATACGTACGTAATTAAAAATTCCAGATAACGCAGATATATCTAAATCCTCTTGTGTAAAATCTTGTTTGCCTAATTCCCACCCAAAAGATTGGTTAATTAAAATACTATAAGCTTGTGCAAAGGAGAAAGGCAGACAAGCTGGAATTCCTTTTTGATCTTCTACTGTTGCAGCGAAATTTTGTAAACTATAATAATTTATATTGCTTTTGGCTTTTGGAGCAGTAGTGGAGGGTATTGCATTATATAGATTTTTATCATTTGGAAGAAATATAAAACCACCTTCATTATGTTGAGTATGAAGATGAAAACTACTTAAAAAGAGAAATATTAAACTAATATTTAAATGAAAAGTAAGTATTAACTGTTTCATAAGATAAGATTTTGTAGAAAGGTTGTTAAAATGATTTCATGAAATTGGTTGATTGTTTAGGTAAATTTATTTTGTTTTTTTAGGAGTGAAAACAGGGGAATACTATTATACTTGCTTGATTTTTTACTAGATAAGTCTATCCTTCTTACTATTTTGGCGATAGTAAGAACCCTATATAAATGGTCGTAAAAAAATAAGTTTTTAAAATTTTTTTGTCGTAAAGGGCTTCTTCATAAAACCTAGGATTTATTTATGTAAAATTGATAACTTTCATCCAAAGAAATCTTGATAATTTTTATGAGAAACCCCTCCTTGTTGTATACATTTTTAAGGTTCATTGACCATTTTTAATTATACAGCTTTAAATACACTGTAACAAAAACTTATTAACCTTTTAATGTATTGAGAAATAGGTTTTAAATAGCCTGATAATCAACGATTTAAAAAGTGAATTTATGTTTTGAAAAAATCATAAAACTTTTGTTATAGTGTATTAAAGTAGCTGTGTAATAGGTTTAATAGACAATTTTTTATACAACATTTATGAATGAAATTAGTGTAAGAATTAATTCAAATATATGAAGACTTCAGACTTTTTCTTATACTTCGGAAAAATGCCAATTTGGGGTTTTTGACGATAATCCGCTTTAATCAACCCTTTTTGTATTGATTCAAATAATTCATTAAATGTTATTTTTTTATCTTGATTAGTATCTCCATTGCTTATTCCTTTTAGAAGAAACTTAGTAAAAACACCTTGTTTGAAATTTTCGCCCTCTATTGAAGTTTGACTCTCACTGCTAGATGTTAAAACGACAATTGTTTGTTGAGAAGAATTGTTTGTTAGTCCTTTTACAGTATTAATTGCTCTACCACTGTAACAAGCATCTAACACAATAATTATTTTTTTACATTTTACCTCTTTTAATATTTTCAAGAATAATTGTCTAAATGAATAATATTGATCATTATTTTGAATTTTGATAAGCACATCTTTATCATGTTCATTAGGATGAGGAATCCCATGAGAAGAACAGAATAGAATAAATGTATCATCTTCCTGTATTTTCGAGCCTATACTCTTGATAGATTGATCAATATCATCAAGGGTGATTTGTCGAATAAGCGATTGATTAGACTGACTAATAATTTTTCTTCGATAATTTTTCTTCTTTGATAATTGACGAATAAGTACTTGTTCTTGGTCTGCAAGAATTTCATTAAATACTTCGGCATCTTTTTGATTGTATTTTAGATCGTTTAATTTCGGACCAATAATAAGAGGGTAAATTGTTTCATCTCCTTGACTATTTAAATTAAATAGAACTTTCTGTTTAAAATAATCAGAATTAATATCAACGATTTTATCCATATGATCATTTTTATATTTTTCAAGTTGGGCACAGCCTAAACAGACGGTTAGTGTATCCTTATTAGAATAATCTTTAATGTCAAAGCTAATTGGGATAAAATCATTGACGCGAAATGGTGTTTGTGTACTACTATTACGGGGTTGGATAGTTTTAGAATTTGGATAAAGTTGCAAATCATTAATTAGGAATTGATCTTTAGCTACATTAAATTGGTTTAAAGGTGTTTTTACATTAACTTTCAAATAACATTTATTTTGATTTTCAACAGTTTTATCCAAATCTAATTTGACTTCTAATTGATCCAGCATTAAAAAGAAAGGGGCAATAGGAACAACACGTTGACTTGGATGTGTACCCGCAATAAAAAGCTTCCCTTGATTATAATCTATGTCAAATATTTTCTCTTTAGGATATTTAAAAGTAACAATTAATTGTTCCGATTGAATATTCCAAAGTTTAATTGTTCCATCTATAGACGCAGTAAAAACATGAATATCAGTAGCAAAAACAATATCAATTATGTCATCATTATGTTGTAATCCTTCTATCTTTTTACTGGTTTTCCTAAGAATAGGAAGAAGGTATGGTGTATTTTTTTTACTAAATATGACATATTTCTTATCTAGTGAAATATCATAAATAGATATTTTTTCTTTTTTTGATATTTCTTCTGCATAATCTTGTTGAATATTTAACTTTCGATTAAAAAGAGACCTTTGGTTAATAAAAAAGAGATCTTTGGCTGCAAAAGCTCGAATACGAGTATTCTTTCTAATTTCTTCAGTGAAGAAGACCTTTTTTCTTCTTAAATCTATTTTGTTTTTTATAGGATCTTCTAAAAAATAAGTTGCATTTAATCCAATTATACATTTGTTAGTTGCAATGTAAATATGTTCTTTTGATAGGGAGTCTTTGAAATGTTGGTTTGTTTTTTTATCCCAAGAGAAAGATAAACTATTGATTGATTTCATTACTCGTGGAAATTTAATTTGATGCCAAGTATTGTTTTTTATAGACCATCGAAAGAGCTGACCATCCTCATATCCGACTAATATCATCTCATTAGTCATGAAACGTAAGGCAGTAATGAATAAGCCCCCTTTACGGCGAATTTT
>CAKZKZ010000324.1 GCA_937124495.1 uncultured Dokdonia sp.
TCTGGGCATATAGTAACCTCTTCAGGTTTATCTGAAAGATTTTTAACTTCAAAATAGGATGCTATATAATTGGATAGTTCTTTTGAAGGATATAATTCAGAATATTGATGCGTAGAGTTTGCTGGCATTTTTGTGTTGAAACCTGCAAATCTATTTTTATTTAATCCTATTTGATTGTATAAATTGGTCATTCTATCTATCCTAATTACTCAGGAAGGTAGTAATATAGAATGAGTCGTGAGTTAAATACGGCGAATAAATTAAAAGTCCAGATAAACTCATTTATCTGGACTTTTAATTTATAGAATATGAACCAATTTACTTTAAGTATTCTAAAACTTCAAGGTAGCTCCGACTAAGAAGTTAATGCCTGCCTGTGGATAAAACCCAGCACCCTCTATGGTGGTGATAGCATCTGGGTCACTAAAATCATCATCAAATGTGAAGAAATATCCATTAGAAATAAATCGTTCATCAAAAATATTATTCACCAAACCATTAAGAATGATCGATTTAAATACAGAGACATTCTTTATTTCATAAGAAATGTTTAAGTCGTTTGTAAAGTAACTATCAAGTTTTGACGTTTCGCTGTCTATATTTCCTAAGTATTGCTCTCCTACAAATTTTGATAAGAATCCTATTCGTAAATTTTCAATAGGTCTGTACTGTATCGTATTCCCTGCGACTAGATTTGGAGAGAAAGAGATATTAGTGTCTCCTAAGTTGGTGAGCACACCATCACGTTGGAAAAAGAAATCTTTATTCTTATTGGTGCTTATCGCTACGTTAGGAGCGATGGTCACTTTTGATCCTACTTTAATAGCAGCGTCTATTTCTATACCTGCTCTATAACTTTGTCCGCTATTAGCACGAATAGGAGCACCTACATCATCTAAAGCTCCCGTAAGCACCAATTGGTCTCTAAATCCTAAGTAATATGCATTGATATTAAGGTTTAGAGTAGAGGTGTTATGACGCCATCCCAATTCGTAATCATTAAGACGCTCAGGTCTTGGGGCGCCATTTTCAAAATCAGTTCTATTAGGCTCGCGATTTGCGCGTGCATACGAAGCATAAAATTGATCTTTTGGGTTAAGTTTATAAGTTATCCCAGCTTTTGGGTTGAAGAAACTATACGTCTCATCAACAATAAACTCAAGGCGATCTGAATTAATTCCAGAGGTTGAGTAATCTATAAATCTTCCTTGAAGATCACCATATATACTCCATTGTGAGTTGATACGATAGGTCGCTTTTGTAAAGGCAGAAAATTCTGTTTTTACACCATCTCCATCATAATAACGACCTCCTATTTCAGAATCACTCGCAAATCGTGCCCAGATCACTTCTCCAAAATGATCCCCTTCATAATGGCTAAAGTATAATCCAGAGGTAACATCCCAACCGTTATTCTTATAATTGGCATTTGCATTGATCACATAAAAATCATTGTCTAACCAACGACGACGGATGAGGTCTGTTGTCTCAATAGTTTCGTCGCCTATTATTATAGGAGCAAAATCATAAAAACTAAAATCTTCATCTTCTTTGTATTCTTCAAAGAAACCGCGTCCGTAGGTGTAGTTTAAACTAAGATTGGTGCTCCAATTGTTATTGTACTTCTGATTCCAGTGTAGTTGATAATGATCTTGTTTGTAGTCATCTACTTGATTGTTATGAAATCTAATGTTTCCATTTTCATCTGTAAACTGCCCAGCTGGATTGAATGTTGGATTGTTTTCTGCTGTCTCTGCATCTACGCCAAACCAAGATTGGTAGGTCACTTCTGATCCAGCAAAATTAATAGCTTTAATTAAAGTGTTTTCATCTTTATAGGAAGCTTGTAGAAAATAGGATTTAAGATCTGAAGATGCCCGATCTATATATCCATCAGATTTGATCTGTGATAAACGTCCAGAAATTTCAATATGGTCGTTAAGTAGACCTGTACTGAATTTTATATTGTGCCTGCGTGTATTGAAAGATCCAAAAGAGTTAGACACCTCCCCATAAGCTTCGTCTGTGATAGCATCTGTCAAGATGTTTAGACTCGCTCCAAAGGCTCCAGGCCCATTGGTAGAAGATCCTACACCACGTTGTAACTGTAAGCTTTCTACAGAAGAGGTGAAATCTTGTAGGTTGACAAAAAAGCTAGTTGCACTTTCTGCATCATTAAACGGAATTCCGTTGATGGTGACATTGATTCCTTGATTTCCAGTTCCTCTTACTCGGAAACCAGTATAGCCAATTCCTGCACCCGCATCTGAAGTGGTGACAACACCAGGTAGAAAATTAAGTTGAGTAGCAATATCTTGCCCCAAATTACGCTCTGCGAGTTGTTCTTTGTTTAAATTGGTGTGTGTAATAGGAGAATCTGCATCAACACGTATCGCACGTACTAATACCTCGTCTAGCGCTTCTGCTTTCCCGTTTAGTTTTACATCTAATATGGTTTCTTCTTTAATAGTAAGAACAACTTCATTAGACATGGATCCATAACTAAAAACAAGGGTATGTGTTCCTCTTGTTAATTTAATGATATACTTACCTTCTGCATCTGTTAAGACTACATTTGAGGTCCCTTTTTCAATAACATTCGTTCCAGGTAATACTTCATTTTCATTACTTACTGTTCCAGAAACCGTATAAGTTTGACCGAAAGTAATCGCTGTACATAGTACAAAAACAATAGATAGGATTTTTTTCATCCGTAATGTTGGTTTGTTAAGAATAAAAAGAGTGATTATTCTGGTTTTTAAATAGAAAATACCCCATACAAACGTACGGACATGAAGAGTCGTTTTTCTTGCGAAAAACATCTCGCCGACACAAAGTATCTAAAAAGCCAACATACATGCTTGCTCCTCATAAAATATCTACTAGACATTTTTTACTCGGTCGTCCCTAAACAGCATTATCTGTTCTAGGTTCAATGGGTATAATCTCAGCTTCGGGATTTTTGATTGTTGATTTTTGATTAATAATTTTAGAAGTATTAGTTCTGAAATCACACATCTTCATTCTTCAATCTCAAATCTGTTAGCACCCCTTTGAGATACTACAAAAGTACTATGTAAAAAAGAATAAAATGTAACTTATTGGAAAAAAAATAATAAAGAATTAAAAAAAACATTGACTCTAGGGTATGAAGCGTGCCTCTAAGAACAATCTTAAATTTTGGGGTAAGGTTCAAGGAAATTAAACCTTTAGCTATCGTCCTGCGATTAAAAATCTGGTTTTTTACGATTGGATTTTTTTTCAGAGTGTTGTTTTTTAGACTGTAATCGTTTGACTTTTGAAGAATAGGTAGGTCTTGATTTTTTACGTCTTTTAGGAGGTGTGACTGCTTCTTGTAGAAGTTCAAAGAAACGTTTGATTACGTGTTCTTTATTTTTAAACTGACTTCTTGTTTGTCCAGAAGCAAGGATGAGTATCCGATCTTTAGTGAGGCGGTTGTGTAGGTTTTCGCGTAAGCGTATTTTTTGATTTTCAGAAAACGCTTGTGAAGTATCTAGAAACCAATAAAGTTCTATACGTGTACTGGTTTTATTGACGTGTTGCCCTCCAGGACCACTACTTCTAGTGGCTTTAAAAGTGAGTTCGCTATGTAAGAGTTCTTTGTCCACAAATTGAATATTCTTTTATTATTGTTTAGTATTGATTTGTTAGTTAGTGATTAAAGTAGATTATAAAAATGTAAAGCAAAATTAATTTTTTATTTTTATTGAGGAATATAACTTTAGTTACTGAAAACTAACTTTTGTTGATAATCAATTTTTAATAAAATATTTTTTTACCTAAAATAAATCAAAGGGCAGAAACTATTGAACTACTTCAATATTAATATTTACTACGAAATTCACCCCCTTCAATAGCAACTATGAATGAGTTACTCCGTTAGGAGTTAAATATTTGTAGAAAAAACGAGAGAAGGACAAATCACCAACTCCATAGGAGTTGAACCCAAACCATATTAAGCAACATAAAACCATAAAAAATGGCAAATACCTATTCTCAAATGTATGTGCAAATGGTTTTTGCAGTGAAAGGTCGTCAAAGCCTTATTCAAAGAAGATGGAAAGACGAATTGTATAAATACATAACGGGAATTCTACGAAACAAAGGTCAAAAATTGTTGGCTATTAATGGAATGCCTGACCACATTCATATTTTCATCGGGCAAAAACCAAACGTTGCCACGAGCAGTTTGGTCAAGGATATAAAAGTAGCTTCAGATGAATTTATCAATGATAAAGGATGGGTGAGAGGTAAGTTTGCTTGGCAAGAAGGAGCTGGAGTCTTTACCTATGG
>CAKZKZ010000325.1 GCA_937124495.1 uncultured Dokdonia sp.
AGCATAGATATAGCCATTCATCCAATTAGTATCGCTTGTCTCTTTTTGCCATAAATTTGTGTGATATTCCAGATAGTTTTTCAAGTTATGTATTTGAACTGTAGTGCCTAAAGTAAATGCCAAAAATTCAACAATATCACGATGTGGAATGTTCTTTACGGCTAATTCCCAATCATAAATACACACATCTCCATTAGAGCGAATACCTGCATTTCTAGGATTAAAATCATTATGAATCACACATAGAGGTAGTGTCGTATCTCGATTTTGTTCGGTAATATCTGTTAAAAACGTATGGAAGGTTTTAAATTGGTTTTTACGTACGGTATTATCTTCTTCTTTAATAATAATATCGATAAGTTTTTTATAGAGTTTAGTCGCTTTAGAAGCGTAAAAAGGTTGTATTTGAGACTCTTCAATACTATCTATATTGGAGTGATAATGCCTATGTATTGTAGTGATCTCAGAAATCATATTCTTTACATCAGAAGGCTTCCATAGTTCAGGTTTGTTCTCACTATTAAAATGAGACATGGCATCACTATCTAAATACTCCATGATGATTAAGAATAATTCCCTGTTTATGTTTTCTTTCTTTCCATCATACTTTGGAGTGCTAGAAAAACCATGTCTATGTAAATCTTCATAGATGAACAATTCTTTTGCATGGCAATTAAAGTATTCGGTTTGATGGCGGTATCTATAAATAAGATCAGACAAAGATGGGTCTATAGATGCTGCCATACTATGTAATCCTTTGATAACATCCATATCAAGGGCTTTAGATTTGATCAGTAAAGAAATGTTCACATGTTCATCTTTTGCTTGAAAAGGAAAGAAACCTATCGTTTTTTTGGAGGTTCTACTGGTAAGATTTGTAATGATCCCATTTTCCATGTCTTTTTGATCAAAATTGATAGAAAGTTCTTTGTATTTAGGATCTATTTGCCCCATGATGCGGTTAATGAATTCGGCATTTAATTCAGACCGTGTTAGCAAATTAACAGGTTTGTTTCTGCCTAATTTTTCGTGAGCTTTTGCAAATTCGCCACTTACAATAGCGGCAAAGGTTGAGATTTCTAAAGAGAGTGCAAATGCCGTGATGAGTTGTGCAAATCGTTGTACATTCCCAGTACCCTCACATTTCATTAAACGCAACATTTCGTTTTGTTTTGGAAGGGAAGTACCACCTCCAATGGTACCTACAACTAATGTCGGTAAGGTGAGTTTAAAAAGAAGCCCATCTGCCTTCTTCTCAAGGTGTAAGATGCCCACAGAAGATTCATGAAGAGATCCTAAATCTTGACCTGTAGCCGCAAATATAGCAGCAATGGTATTGGCCACATTGATATTATAGCCAAACATCCCATCTTTTTTTGTTAGTGCTACAGAAGGGATAAAACATTCTAGTAATCTATCAGAAGTCGTACGAAGCACTTTTTCGATAACAGATTCTTTTAAATAACATTCTGCAATGCTATGAATACCTCTTCCTTTTTTAACGGCATGAGAGGATACCTTTTTATCTGAAGAACCATTCCCCTCGATAACATAGTTTTTTATCTCAATCTGTGTCTCTTTAGTAAACTGATCAACAATAAAAAGCATGGCATGCCAAGTACAAGTCGTAGTCATATTTTGACCAGATGCATCCCCAGTTGTATAATAAAAACGCGTGTGAACGGTAGTATCTGTAATCACCGGATCTATAGCAACTAATTGTGCATGATTAGAATGTTGTTCAGCTTCTTTCTTTATAGCTTCAAAATGGGAGGGAAGCCACTTGGCAAATAAGGATGCCTCTTCTGGTGTATGAAAAATAAACATGGGACAACGCACCATTTTTTGATGCACAAAAGTGGTTTTGATACCACCACTTAAACTAGCGGCTTTAGCTCCTCTATTCATACTTGCTACAAGAGCGCCTTCTAAAGTTGCTGCACCAGCATACACTAATTCTTCAGAACCTTCTTCAATATGTAATAAAGGCCCAACCAATCCAACAGGAATCTCTATAGAACCAATATAGGATTCAATTTTATTTTGAACTTCTGTATGTGAGAGTCCAGACATAGAAACTTGACTTGATTCATGCCCTTCCTTGTTTAGATATTCTAAACGTAATTTAGTAGAATAGGGAGTGACTAATCCTCTGCCTGGTACGATTGGGTAATTATCCATCTTAGTTTTTAATTTCTGTCATTAGCCTTGTATAGAAGGTATCTAAACTTTCAAAGGTACTAGCATCAATATTTTCGATTGTTGTCTTGTGATCGCTAGCTATTTTGTTTAATAAGGTATCATAGGTAGTCTCTAATTGGGATAATACGGACAGTTTTTCATGAGCTTCGATGACTTTCCTTGAAGAAATTCGCTCCATAAGAACTTCTGGAGGTGCTTTAAAAAAGAATATTTCATCAGGTACTTTCGTTTTAAATACGGTTTCAGTTTCAGCATCAGGAGCAATTTTTTTCACAAAAAACGTTTTTATAAATCTATAAATGGCTAATACTCCTTCTTCTTTATTTTCAATAGGCAGTTGCTCAAGAATGAAAGAAAATAAGGCTTCATATTTTGTACTGAAATAGAATAACATCTCTAGGTCCATACTACCAGAAGATTTTAAGCGAGGTAAGTAAAACTGAGCATAGGCAAAAGTATCAACCAATGGGTGTCTTTCACATATTATGACGCGAGTGGCTGCTGTCGTTTTTTCATCAACTAATTTTCCAAACAATACCATGGCACAGAAAAGCGCTATTGCTTTAAAATCATCCCTGTTTTTTGCATCAGCTTCTTGATTCATCTCATTAAGAAGTGTAATAGGCTGTTTTAATACCGATGTATCTGGAAGTGTATCTATATCTACATGAAGTGCCGAAACCAGTGTTACATGCTCCAAACGTGCTGCTTCTAGTTTAGAAAACAAAGTGCTTTTGCCAGAACCATCTAAACCCGTTATAAGAATCGTTTTGATCATTGTGTGATAATTTTAAGTGTTTTTTCTTTTAATACTTCAGGAGAATGCTCTGCATTGAGCACAAACCATTCTGGTTGTTTGTAGGATTTGAAAACAAGGGCTGTTTTCTTCTGGAAGTCTATAAAGTTTTCTAATGTAGCTTCTTTACATCCACATTCATAACGTGATAGGTGTTTTTTTCTTGAAGCGCACATTTCTGGTGGCAGCGAAAGAAAAATGGTCTTATCAGGAATTGGAAACGTGGACACAAGGGTCTTTATTAATTTGATGTCAGCTCCTAAAGTAGCTTCTGAAGCAAAATATTTATAATAATATGCGTTCAATATGATGGTTTCTATACCAGATTCCATAGCCGTATCTACCGCATATTTTAAGGCATGTGCCAAAAATAGTAGTCTTGCATCTGGAGAAAGGAGGCAGAGATAGTGATCTACATCTCTTTTAGTGCTGAAAAGAGCTACCTGATCATTATTGAGAGCATCCCATATTGTTACCTCTACAGCATTTGATAACGTATTTACTAAATTCGCTATGAGTGTCGATTTTCCAGATCCATCTGGACCTGTGACACAAATAATAGTTGGTTTCTTATTATTGGACATTCTGTACTAATTTTTTAATTTGGTCAGGCTCTATATTCTTCTTTTTAAGGTATTGAAAATAAGATTCTTTAACGCTTAGATAATTTATCGGCGATACGATGGTGTCAAAACACATTTTTACAAAGAGTAAAATACCATACGTCCATCCAATTTCTTGAGCAATCATAGAAAAAGAAAACCAAGGTCCTAATATCCTTGCTTTTATTTTATTCAATAATGTCGGTTGATGTGATTTATCTATAAACTTAAGTGCATTCTTTATATCTGGAAAATAGAGGAGACGTAAGACTTTTGAAAAATAATAGATGCGTTTATGAAACTCTGGGAAAAGATAATAGTAGATCACATTTTTTTCAATGTCTTGAAAATAATCGTTGTATGACTCGTGCATATCTCCTGTTTCTTCAACCATTTGGAGTCGTTTACGTAATCGTGTATTAATAAACGATGGCTTTCCTTTAGGGAGCCGCTGAATCCATTCTTCTGGAATATGACGAGAGCAAAGACGACACATCATTAGTGCATACCTAGACTTCTGAATTGCATTTGTTTTTTCTATAATTGAGAATAACTTTTCTGTATCTATATCTGCCGAAAGAATCAAATTATAGAGATCCATACAGTCCCGAGTACCACATTTATAGACGCCTAAATGTAATATTAAATGAACGAGATTGTATTCTGGAGATAATTGCTTGCAAGGAATTCCGTGAAAATCCATTGGTAGAGCCGTATCCCACATTTCTTGTGTGTCTACAGTAAAGTGCGTAGTCGCAGATTTTAAACCCCATTGGGTTCCTATAATACAATTAAAATCGGTACTAATAAATGGAACACTTGTAGGACTATACTTTGCTGGTTTTTGTTTTTCTCCGCTCCATCCAAACCCTAATGGAATGTATCCTAAATCATAATAGATTTGTTCGATTTTAGGCCAATCTTCAGACTTTATTAGAATATCAAAGTCATTCATTTTTTTATAACCTACATCTTTATATATCGTTTGGATAAATGCATTTCCTTTTAATATAATAACATCTATATTATGCTCATGAAAAGCTTGCAAGAACTGCATTGCAATTTTATTCCTATTTTCGTTTTCTAGCTTTACATCTTGATAAGCATCTTTAAATCGTTGTATAACAGCTTCATCAAACAACGATAGAAATTCATGTTTTTGAAGTTGTCTGTATATCCAAGGAGCCATCTTCCATTGAAAACAATATTCATAAAATGCATGTTGATCTGTCGTATTGGATTGTAAGGGAGTTAATGCTGCTCTACAGGTATCCAATTCTTCTGGTGTCAATTGAATATGACACAGTAATGCTGTTATTTTAAATGTATTCATGAATGATTTATTTTTTCAATAGAACCGGTGGCTCCATTCATTTTAATGATATCCCCATTATTAAGGTTTTTAGTACACTTTTTTGCCCCTATAATGGCTGGAATTCCCATCTCACGGCATAAAATAGACGTATGTGAGAGTAAACTTCCACGCTCAGAAATAATTCCTTCTGCTCTAGAAAATAAGCCAACCCATCCAGGTTCAAAAAAAGGAGCTACTAGAATTTTTCCAGCAATCTCTAATTCATGAATGTTTTGAGCCGTAACCAATAAGACTTCTCCTTCTGTAATACCGCTACTACAGGCAACACCATCTAATCCATTTTTTGAAGTAGATTGCTTTTCATGTATAGGATACAATTCGTCATTGACTTTATGATATCGTATAGGGTGTTCTACACCTTGATGTGCTGTATATGCTAATTTTCGAGTATCAATAATCTCTTTATATTGAGATGACCATATCTCTGGCTTCATTAATTCTTCAAAATGAAGATATAAGGAATCTCCAGAGGTTAGAATCATTTTTTTTTCAAGTAATACACTATCAATTTCTCTAAAGATTTGTCGTACCATGTCAAAAGTTTTGGTGCGTATAAATCGAAAGTTTTCTCGATCCCGTACACGCTTGATGGTAAATTTGATGCCTATTTTAAATAGTAACAACTTGATAGGGTTGGTTCTGTACGTTTCTTTAAGAATCGCTATGTAGTTAAAAGTCTCTTTTGCTTTTATTTTGTGCTGGGAAACAGATAAATTTGATCTAAGAAACGCAACAAACTTGGTAGGGTCTTCTCTGTAATTTACAGTTTCAATTTTTAACTCTCCTTCATCAGAACGCTCTCCGTATTTGTTTATATATGACATAATGAGTTCAAAATATTCAGAGTGATTATCGGTAAGATATGGTAATACCTGACTATTTTCTTTTTCAAGAATTACTTTTTTCACATCAGGGTTTTGATGTAAACGATGTGTAAGATCCTGTAAAGTGCGTACTATTTCCATAGAAACTACTTGACCACTTCCCATTAACGAGTCATTTAAAAAATTAGGATATTCTTGATATAGCCTAGATCGCGATAGTATTTTAGTCAGATTATTATAGGTAATCATGGTAAATAAACTATTGAGAATGGGAACATACCAATAGTTACTGATCTCATCTTCTAGGATTGTATAATGCTGTATCAATGCTGCATGAGATTGTTTTTGTAAAGAAGTATTGTCAAATCGTTGCTGAATGTTATCATATTGCGCTATATATTTCTTTTTAAAATATCCAAAGAATAGCATACTGCGGATAAGATTAAGAAACAGCCGAATGTAAGCTATGAATGAAGCTGATTGTGATGGTTTTTGAAATGTAGCATCTTCAGCTCCTAGCATTTTGGGAAATAAAGCACTTGTTTTTTGCCCAAATGGCATCTGATATAAAAGTTGTTGATATGAAGTTACATTATAATACATGCCTCCATTTATAGCTCCTACAGTATTTTTAAATAAGGAATAATTTTTTTTAATAAAGGAAGTACCAGCGCCTAAAAATCGACACATATGTATATAGGCATTACTATAGGAGTGTTGAACAAAAGAAATGGTTAGTGGCATTACAATACCTGGATAATTTACATCCATATTAGAGTTGTCCCATACACTATAGTCTCCTCTTGGGATCAGTGTCGTAATAGGGCGTATCTGTAACCAGTATATCTTATTATTGTAAATGGTAAATTCTGTATCTACTGGCTGCCCTTGTAATTGATCTAGATTCTGTAAGCTTTCTCTAAGTTCCTGTAGATAAGGAGTTATTTTTTCAAAAAGTTCATTCTTGGTCAATGTAATTTTTGCATAACCAGAAACCTGTTTAAATAATTCTCCGTGATACTGTTTCTCTTCTGAGATAACTTCTGGTTGCTTGGTGAGTCGAATCATCATTGCATTTTCTTCTCCAGAAACAAGCTTAATACCTAAGCCGGGAATAATATTAATAATCGGATGTTCACTTACTTGTTCAAGAGGGTTTACAGAAAACCCAACTCCAGAAAGTTCCCCACAAATCATTTCTTGCAAGACAATATGAAATCCAAAATGTTCGGTTTCATGATATTCTGGAATGTTTTTTAGGACTTGTTTATAACCAGTAATTACTTTTTTAAATGCCTCAACTAGTTGATGAGGATTACAATTGATTTCAGTTGTAAATAGTCCAGCATAAGATTTGTTCTCACCATCTTCTACATCTGCACTAGAACGCACAGCCCATAATGAATTCTTTTCAGGTTCTTCGTTTTTAATCCACTCATTACATAGTGATGCTATAGTAGATTCTTCTGAAATAATATGCTGAATAGTATCATTGGGGATAATATAAAAAGAAGGGACTTTAAATCCATTTTTTGAAAGTGATATCAACCCATCGGCTTTACCACCAAAAGAGTACTTAGGTATATTATGAGACGAATAATACATACTCATACTATTTGAACAGAATAATGATCATACATTCTCTTTTATTTTATATACTTTGTAAATGCTTTATCAAATGAATCTAGCGTGTGATGAACATCTTCCTTTGTATGTAAACTTGTTGGAGTCAAGCGAAAAATAACATCTCCTTCTGGAACTACTGGGTATATCACGATAGAACAATAAACACCATGTACATATACCAATTCAGTTTGAATGGCTAATACATCTTCTAAATCTATATGAAAATAAACAGGAGTAATATAACTGTTCACTTTATGAGATAGAAGTTTTCGTTCTCTTAGACCATCTTGAAGCAAAGCGGTTATTTCAAAAATTTTCTGTCTGCTATCCGTAGCATTCTTAATCATTTTTAACCTTTCATTTAACCCATATACGACTGGCATAGGCAAGGATTTAGAAAATATTTGAGAACGTAAATTATATTTAAAATAATTAATAATCTCCTTTTTACCTGCAATGATGGCCCCAAAAGAAGCCATAGATTTTGTAAATGTTGTGAAATATAAATCAACATCTTCTTCTAAGCCTTCTGCACAAACGGTCCCATTACCGTTTGATCCCATGACTCCAAACCCATGAGCATCATCAACCAGAAACCTAAAATCATACCTAGTTTTTAAAGCACAAATCTCTTTAAGTTTCCCTTGTTCTCCAGACATACTAAAGATTCCTTCCGTAATCACTAGAATACCTCCTTTTGTCTTTTGTACAATTTCTTGAGCAATCTTTAGGTTTTGTTCTAAATCTTCAATGTCATTATGTTTAAAAATCAATTTTTCACCTCGATGTAATCGTATGCCATCAATGGTGCATGCATGACATTGAGCATCAGAAATAACAACATCATTTGGAGATAATAATGCATCTATAACAGATAACATTCCTTGGTATCCGAAATTAAGTAGCAATGCTTTCTCCATTTGAACAAAGGCAGCTATGTTGTTTTCAAACGTATCATGTAACGTAGTATCTCCAGTCATCATTCTAGACCCCATAGGATACGTTAATCCCCATTTTTGCTGTGCAAATGTATCTATTTGATTAATCTCATCAGAACCAGCAAGTCCTAAATAATTATTATAACTCCAGCAGATGAGCTCCTTATTATTGAAAGAAACACGATTAGAAATTTTCCCTTCGAATTTTGGAAAAACAAATTTACCTTCAATGTTATTTTGAAGCCTTCCTATAGGCCCATTATCGAGTTGTATTCTTTCGAATATATCCATTGCAAATTATTTTTAAAATATATAAATCTAAACATTTGTGAGTCAAATCAATACACGCTTTTTGATAACTTTAAGAAATGTATGTTATGATGGTCTGACAAATGAAGGCTTTAGATGGTTTGATTAAATGAGGTAGTAGATGATGATTTTTTTATACGCTTTCGCGAAAGCGTACTTATCATGTATGAAAAAACTAATTTGCTTTACATTACATATCAAGCAAAGTCATGATCATAAGTAGGAGGGAAGTAGAAATCGATTATTAAATGATCACTATTTCTAAAATAAATGTGAATTATCTGCTTATAAAATTCAATACTTGAATTAAATCAGTTTCATTCTTTATAGAGAGTTTACTTTTTTCGATATACTCAGAAATAGATTGTTGACTAACTTTATCTGATTGTAAAAGCTTAGAAAAAGACTTTTTTGACAATTTTATCTTGGTCAATGCTTTTTCACGGTATAGATAATACTTTGCCTTCTTGATATATCTATTAGAACTTCTGTTATGCATTGGATTTACGGATGCTTCAGAAAAAAGCACATCATATTCTTTATAAACCGAAAAGTTGTTTCTAAAAATTTGTTCGAAAATTTTAATTTTCCCATCGATTTCGAATAGTCTGAATGCTTTTTTATTAATAACTATTTTCATTAAGTTTTTACTGTCAAATGTAAAAACAGAATTTTCATCATAAATAGCTTCAAGTGTATTATCATACAGATTTATGTTTACTTTTTTTATTTTAAAGCTTCCATTGTCTTTTGTATAAATGATACCTTCTGTATCCCAATTATCAAAATAATAAGCAGAACCATCAGTCTTAAACCTTGGGTTAATAAAGCCAGCTCCCAGATCAAAAGAGTTATGGTCTCCAAATCCTTGTCTTATATTATTTCTTGGATTTTTTTCGTTAGTTGATTCTTGAGCAAAAGATGGAAAAATGGATGTGATTAGTATTAATATAATAACTGCTTTTTTGATCATATTTCTTAAAATTAATTGGATTAAGGCTATGTTTCAGTATTTAGATAACCAATAACAAACCTTATTAGAAACTCCAACAAGGTTTGTTTTGATTTTAAATATATCCAAATATATAGCTACTAAAAAGTTAATTCTATTTATTTTATATAAGTAACGATCCTATTTTATAGATATGTGTAGTACATATACCTTTAATTCATGAAAACTATATATTTCAAGTGTAGGCTGACAACGTATAAAATACCAAAATTATATCACTAGCGTAATCATGGCAGATCCAGATTATGACTGCTATTCAAATTTAAAAGGTAGTGTTGTAATCTGTAAAAAAAACGGGTTAATAGTATCAAGTAAAATTAAGATACTGTCTTGGTTTAATATTATTTTTAATGTATACGCTTTCGCGAAAGCGGACTCAGCCTTTATAAGAGAGATAGATTGTTTTTCTACAAAATATATGGATTTCCCATACTTTTTTTGTGGGGTCTCTCAATAAAAACCTAATTAAGATTTAGTAACTTTAAACTTATAATCAGATGGTTACGTCAATTAATTGTAATCTATTTCGCAAATAGAATACCTATTTGATAATGCCATACATCA
>CAKZKZ010000326.1 GCA_937124495.1 uncultured Dokdonia sp.
ACTCGCCCAGTAATACGGTAATAGCCCGTGGCATCTCGTAAAGCGCCATCACCTGTGAAGTACTTTTTCGCGTAAGCAGAAAAATACGTATCCATATATCGTTGGTGATTCCCCCAAATAGTTCGCGCCATGGATGGCCAAGGGAATTTAATACACAGACGACCGTCAACCTGATTGCCTTCGATTTCTTTCCCTTCTGCATCCATCAATGCGGGTTGAATACCAGGTAATGGCAAGGTTGCAAAAGTTGGAATGGTAGGCGTCGCAAATGGGATAGGACTAATCATAATTCCTCCTGTTTCGGTTTGCCACCATGTATCTACAATTGGACTCTGTTTCTTTCCGATATTATCATTATACCAATGCCATGCTTCCTCGTTAATAGGTTCGCCAACAGTTCCAAGAACTTTCAGCGAAGACAGATCATGTTTTTCTACAAAATCGAGATTCTCCTTAGCCAATGCTCGTATCGCCGTAGGTGCCGTATAAAATTGTGTGATCTTATGTTTTTCTACAATTTGCCAGAATCGTCCCCAATCTGGATAGGTAGGTACACCCTCATACATCACTGTCGTTGCACCATTGGCTAGTGGTCCGTACACAATGTAACTATGTCCAGTAATCCATCCAATATCTGCAGTACACCAGTACACATCATCTTCTTCATATTGGAATACATTCTTAAAACTATAGGCACTGTACACCATATAACCTGCCGTGGTATGCACCATCCCTTTCGGTGTTCCTGTAGATCCTGAAGTGTATAGAATAAACAACGGATCTTCTGCATCCATTACCTCAGCTGGACATTCTGTAGGTGCAGCATCTAGTAATGGTTGCACCCAATGATCACGCCCTTCTTTCATGGCAATGTCTGATTGAATCCTCTTAACTACTAATACGTTTTCAATCGTTGGGGTATCTTCTAAAGCCTCGTCTACAATGCCTTTTAAATCTATGATTTTGCTTCCGCGAAAAGAGCCATCACTGGTAATCACCATGCTACATTCGGCATCATTAATACGCGTCGAGAGTGCCGTCGCCGAAAACCCTGCAAATACCACTGAATGTATTGCGCCAATACGGGCACAGGCCAATACAGCAATAGCTAGTTCTGGAATCATGGGTAAATAAACACACACACGATCGCCTTTTTTTATGCCTTTTGCTTTTAATACATTAGCAAACTGATTTACTCGCTTATGTAATTCATTATAGGTAATATGTTCTGCAGGATCTTTAGGATCATTCGGTTCAAAAAGAATCGCCGTTTTATCTCCACGAGTTTCCAAATGCCTATCTATACAGTTTTCTGTAATATTCAATTTTGCACCTTCAAACCATCTAACTTCTGCTGTATCGGAATTCCAATTTAAAACAGTATTCCATGGTTTTTGCCACCTAAAGTTTTCGCTAGCAATTTGCTCCCAAAATTGTTCGGGTTGGTCTACAGAATGACGATATACTTTAAAATAGTGTTCGAGGTTTTGGATGTGATACAAATTCATAAATCTATGGTGGATGTATAATTTATAAAATTACCACTTTATATGTCTCCAAGCAATCTTCTTATTATAGAAATTAACATGAAATATCACATCGTATTTCTCCTTTTTATCAAGTCAAAACAATACCTAAAACGATCATTTATGGTATTTAATCGCTCAAAGTCAGCTTTTTCCATAAAATTATGGCATTAAACCCTTTAATCCTTAATTATTAATATCGTATCGTATCTATTTAGAGATAAATTAGTTATATTTCTACTCCCAAATTTACATGATGTCTAAGACCGTCAATATACTTCTTGTTTTCTTCCTCTTGTTATACCATCCTATATGTGCACAAGATTTGGAACAAACTGAAAACTTAGATGACATTCCATATACCTATACAAGTGAACAAATAGACTCTATGTTTGGTATTTTAAGAGGTTATTTTTACAAAGCAGATTACCATAAAGTTATAGAAATAGCGCCTAGTATTGTTAATAATGCATATGACATTAATTACAAGATGGGCCAAAGGCGTATTATGTCTGTTTTAGGAAATGCTTTTATACAAGTAGATGATACAGATGGAGCTAGTGAATATTTTAATAAAGCACTTGTAAGAGCAAAAAAAGAAAAAGACACACTTTCATTAGTATCTCTATATATCAATCTTGGAAATACTTTTATCATAAAAGACCCTAAACAAGCGATTACCTATTTTGAAAAAACACTTGAGCTAGGAAAGCAGCTAAAAAATGATGCATTCAATTTTATTGCTCTTAATAATCTCTCAGAGCTTTATGTAGGTATTAAAGATCCTAAAAAGGCTCAATACTATGTCGATAAGGCATTACCTATAGCATTATACAGTAAAGCTGTAGATGAAAAACTCAGAGACGAGTATGTAGCGACCGTATATCACGTGCAAGGAGCTGTATTTTTGCTGCAAAAAAAATACGATCAAGCTATAACGTATGTCTTAAAGTCTATGGAGCTTGGAAAAGGCAAGTATCAAGAAGAGACACTACTTGCTAACTTTAAATATTTACTAGACGCTTACGATCAGACTGGGCAATATGAAAAATTAAATGTCATTAGAAAACAGTATGATTCTCTAAGAGATATCCGTTATGAGTCTGATAGGATTTCACAACAACAACTCGCACGTTCTAAATTTAATCTGGATCAATTTGAGCAAGAATTAAAAGCTTCTGAACTTGAAAAACTTTTAGCGCAACAAAAAGCATCGGAAAGTAAACTACTTTCTACATTCTCATTAATAATAGGAGGTATTTTACTATTAATTCTTATACTCTTACTTTATGTGCGTCGTAAACGTTTTAAATTACTTAAAGACTTAAAAGCAAAAAATTTACAATACCTAGAAGCCAAAGAAAAATCTGAAAACCTAACACAAGCTAAGACGCAACTATTTTCAACTATTAGTCACGAACTTCGCACTCCTTTGTATGGCATTATTGGGTTGTCTACTATTTTAATCAAAGATCCTAAGCTTCAAAGTCATCTAGAAGATCTTACTTCTCTTAAATTTTCGGCAGATTATTTATTGGCGTTGGTAAATGATGTTTTGAACTTAAATAAACTAGATTCTTTAGCAGGGCAACGTATTCAAAATAGTAATTTCAAATTAGAATCACTTATACATAATATTACACAATCATTTGAATTTATTAATCAGCAAAATAACAATGTTATTTATATTGATATAGACCCTACTATTCCCAGAATACTGGTTGGAGATCAAACAAAAGTCTCTCAGATATTAATGAACCTAGTAAGCAATGCTAGTAAGTTTACACAAGATGGGCGTATTGATATTATTGTAAAAAAGCAATATGCAGATGATAATAACGTATCCTTATTTTTCTCTATAATGGATACGGGTATTGGAATTCCCGAAGAACAACAAGAAAAAATATTTGAAGAATTTACACAAGGAACCAACCTTAGTGATTATGAAGGAACTGGACTTGGATTACCTATTGTCAATAGAATCTTATCCATTTTAGGAAGCAAACTGATGTTTAAAAGCACCTATGGGAAAGGAACTACATTCTCATGCGTACTCCCTTTTTCTCAGAATATTATCTTAGATGAAGATCTCGAAAGAGATGATGTATGTGTCAAAAAATTACAAGACAAAAAAATCTTGATTGTTGACGATAATAAAATCAATCAATTAGTTACTCAAAAAGTATTAGAACAACACGGGATGTTTCATCGTGTCGCAAATAATGGATTAGATGCTATAGAAAAAGTAAAAGAACACTATTTTGATGCCATCCTTATGGATGTAAATATGCCCATTATGAATGGTCTTGATTCTAGTAAAGAGATCCGCAATATTGGATTAGAAACTCCTATCATTGCCTTAACCGTAGTCAATGCAGAAAACCCTGAGAAAGATTTTGGATCTTACGGTATTGACGATGCTATTGTAAAACCCTACAGAACAGAACAGCTATTAGAACTACTTGTGAAGTACACCTAATAACCTTTCTGAATGATCTCTCTTGCCGCTTGAAGCAATAAAAACATATCCGATAATTTTGCTGATCCTGTCGTTTTTATAAAAAATTGACCTGGCAGAATCTCTACTTCCACATCATGTATCTTATTTACAATACGCATCATGTTTTCTATAGCTCTAGTCGTTTTTGTTTTTTGAATAGTAAAACATTCATAATGTTCTATTTCAATATCATCATCTGGTCTTATTTTATCTAAAAAACGGTCCGTAACTGTCTTTTCTTTAAAGATATAATGTCCAGAACCATGGTGTATTGGAATCGATATCGCAAGCTCAAAAGTATTGTGAATAGTAAGAATCACTCCAACTATTTTAGAATCTTCAAAATAATCTCTGTATCCCCAACCATCATCTATTTGCTCTAGTAATTGAAGGCGTTCAAATATTTTAAACTGCTCTTCAGACAATGGACTTTTAGCAACGACGAAGCCTTCTCTTATAAACTCTTTATAAATAGTTTCTGCAATAAGTTCTACTTCGACAAATTGTTCTTTCTTGTCTGTTTCACTCATTTGCTTAGAGGCATCATCTACATCCCAAACGCCAGATTCTGCTTCTTCTAGTGTGATATACGTATCGGTTTCTGGATCGTATATTCGAGGGTCTTCTAATCTTTTTTTTAATATCGCAGCTTCTTTTTTTTCTTTAGCACTTATAGGTTTATCTCCTATAAAAGCTATGAATATTATAATAGCAACAAATGCGCCTATAAGCAATAAACCTACTATAACTCCCATCTACAAAAATTAATGATCACTTGCTTCTCCAGCACCGCTAGGAATTCTAATCGTTTCTACAATTTCTTGTACCGCTGCTGGCGGATCTGGGGTGAATTGATTTACAATCAGTGCTACGACAAAATTAACCGCCATCGCTACACTTCCAAAGCCTTCTGGAGAAATGCCAAACCACCATTCACTTTGAAGCCCTGCAACGGCTTCTTTACCACCATCAAAAACACCAAACTTAAACTTAAGCATATAAAAAAGCATCAATGTGATCCCGACAATCATTCCAGTAACGGCACCTTCTTTATTCATTTTTTTATAAAAAATCCCTAAGACAATTGCGGGAAAGAAAGAAGCGGCTGCCAATCCAAATGCGAGTGCAACCACGGCCGCTACAAACCCTGGCGGATCAATACCAAAATAGCCTGCAATGATCACAGCTACTGTGGCAGCACCGCGAGCGATCCATAACTCTTGTTTATCGGTAATATCAGGTTTAAAGGTTTTTTTAACAAGGTCATGAGATACCGATGATGAGATCACCAATAATAATCCAGCAGCTGTAGATAATGCAGCGGCAAGTCCTCCAGCAGCAACAAGAGCAATCACCCATGCAGGAAGATTGGCTATTTCTGGATTTGCTAATACCATAATATCACGATCTACCGTAAGTTCGTTTGCAGCATGTCCATTTTCTGCTTTCGCGAAAGCGGTATACTGAATCTTCCCATCCCCATTTTTATCTTCAAAAGAAATCAGACCTGTCTCTTCCCATTTGGTGAACCATTCTGGCATTTCTGAATACGGCTGATCACTTACAGTTGTAATCATATTAGTTCGCGCAAAAACGGCCACAGCTGGTGCAGTTGTATATAAAATAGCAATCAACAACAAGGCAATTCCTGCAGATTTACGAGCATCTTTCACACGCTTCACTGTAAAAAACCGAACAATTACATGGGGTAACCCTGCCGTTCCTACCATCAATGCTAACGTGATCATAAAAACGTCAATCTTTGATTTTGAACCATTGGTATAATCTGCAAAACCGAGGTCTTGTGAGAGTCCGTTGAGCTTATCTAAAAGGTAGGTACCATCTTCTACCGTTCCACCCATTCCTATTTGTGGGATGGGATTTCCTGTCATTTGAATGGATATAAAAATAGCGGGAACCATAAAGGCAAAAATCAACACACAATATTGTGCCACCTGCGTATAGGTAATCCCTTTCATACCGCCTAACACAGCATAAAAAAGGACAATGACCATCCCGATGATGACGCCTGTATTAATATCTACTTCTAGAAATCGTGAAAATACAAGTCCTACCCCACGCATTTGCCCTGCTACATAGGTAAATGAAACGAGCAAGGCACAGAGTACGGCAACGATTCTTGCTGTTTTTGAATAATACCGATCGCCTATAAAATCGGGAACGGTAAATTTGCCAAATTTCCTGAGATAAGGCGCGAGCAATAATGCTAGTAGTACATAACCGCCTGTCCATCCCATCAGATATACAGAACCGTCATAGCCTCCAAAAGAAATAATTCCTGCCATAGAGATAAAAGAGGCTGCACTCATCCAATCGGCAGCGGTGGCCATACCATTTGCCCAAGGAGAAACACCTCCGCCAGCAACATAAAAGTCTTTGGTCGATCCAGCGCGAGACCAAATCGCAATGCCAATATATAGTGTAAATGTAACTCCTACGAGTATGTATGTCCAGGTTTGTACAGTCATTCTGTTTAGTTTAAAATTGAGGAGTATATAGGTTTAGAAGTTGTAGGCTTGTTATTTCCGCTTTCGCGAAAACCCTCTCTGCTTTTTAGGTATCTCTCCCTCTGGGAGAGAATAATCATTCATCATATCCATGTTTTTTGTCCAGCCGATTCATTAACCGTACGTATACAAAAATGAGAATGACAAATACATAAATAGATCCTTGTTGTGCAAACCAAAATCCGAGCGGAAATCCTCCTAGTTGAATGGTGTCTAAGGTGTCTTTAAAAAGAATGCCTGCCCCGTAAGAAACTGCAAACCATATCATCAATAAGATAAAGAGGTATTTTAGATTTTTTTTCCAGTAAGATTGGGGTGTATTATGTGATGGTTTCATAAAAATACGTAAGGTATTAGGCTACGTAAATTAGTAAATTAAATCGGAACCCGTTTAGATCACCATCACTCCTTTTAAAACATACATTTTTAAAAGGAGTCATCAAAGCTGTGTTTTCATCCTTACTTTAGGGATGTAATAAATAGATTTCGACTCATTCGACACATAAAATAAATAATGATTCAAAACTATACCCTTCCATTTTATTCCATAATTCCAAAAGGATATAATGTATAATGATCCTTCATTTTTTGAAAGTATTTATTTAATAAGTTTTTATTTTCTATTTCTTGTGAAACACCTACCATATAGTTATAAATCATAAATTTTAAAATAGATTCATGAGGATTAGAACTAAGTTCTTCATCAATTCTTTTAATAATTATTGCTCCTTCTTTCTTAAGGTCAATAGCATCATGGCTCATTAAATTATCACCCGAAATAAAAGAATCAATAAGTATTTTTAGGTCAACTATTTGTTTAATTAAATCAGAATCAGGCAATAATAATTTAAAACTTATTGTTTCTTCTAATGTCCCTCCCCATTTTGGTTGAATTGTTTCCAATCTATGAACATATGCCCACACTTTTAAAGGGTCTAATTCAATACATTTTTCAAAAGCTTCTTTTCCTTTCTCATTATTACCAAGCCCCATATGAATACGAATTAATCTTGAGTATGCTTCGGCAATTAATACTTTATTATTTTTAATTTGAGAAAGAAGTTTTAGTGCTTGGTTTTGGTAATCAACAAAGCTAAAAGCATCATCTTCATTAACATCAAATGCATAGGAGTTACCTCTAATAGCCCATCCTTTATGTGCATAAAAAACACCAAGAACCAATAGCGAACTATTTGATGTATTTGACTCTGAATTCCATTTTTTTAATTGTTCTTCTCCTGAATTCAGAGCTAAATAATCAACTACATGAGACACATTATCAGAAGATAATCTCCCTATTAAAGTATCCACTTTTATATAGTCTTGATTTCTTAGTTCTTTTTTGATCTGTTTCGCTTCCTTCAAACCAAACGAATAATCCGTCTTAGAGATCGTTTTTTCTTTTTCTTGAGATTGAATACAGGAATTAAAAATTATAAAAAAAGCAAGAATTGACAACCATAAAAGATTTCTATATTTCATATGCCATTATTCATTAATAGAGTGTCCGTATATTATAATATACCCTTACTCTAGAGGTGTAAGACGCTCTAGAGAAGTAGGAATGAGTTCTGATACCGTAGGGTGTAATACTACAGAATCTTTGATAAGGTCATAGGTTTTTCCTGCATACATCACATTTAAAATGCTTGTCACAATCTCATCGCCTCCCGTTCCTAAAATAGAAGCTCCTATAATTTTACGCGTATCGGCATCTACCAGTATGCTCATAAAACCATGTGTCTCTCCTTTTTCTTTGGCGCGTGCAATTTTTGCCATATCACGCCTTCCTTCTAGGACTTTGATATTTTTCTGTAATGCTTCTGCTTTGGTCATACCACAACGTCCTAATGGAGGGTCTACAAAAAGACCATAGGTAGGAATACGATCTGATATTTTTCTCTTTTTATCACCAAATATGTAATCCTCTACAATCTGATAATCATTATAAGCTGTATGTGTAAATGCGCCTTTGCCATTACAATCTCCTAAAGCAAATATCCCATCTACATGGGTACGACAATAATCATCTACTTCTATAAAGCCTCTTGGTGTCGTGGTTATTGAGGTGTTTTCTAGTTGTAATAGATCTGTGTTGGGAACACGACCTATGGCTAGTAATAGATGTGATCCTTGTACTACGGTATCATCATTTATCGTAAGTGTAACCTCATCATCCTGATAAGAAGGTTCAATCTTCTTTGCGTTTACTACAAAATTGATTCCCTCTTCTTTTAAAAACTCATGAATGGCTGCACTTACTTCTTCATCTTCTCTTTTAATGATTCGGTCGCCTCTTTCTATAATAGTCACTTCGCTTCCGAAGCGTCTAAAAATTTGTCCAAATTCTAGTCCAATATAGCTTCCTCCTATGATCATTAAGTGTTTTGGCAACTCCGTAAGGTCAAGTATGGTTTGGTTAGTAAGATGCGGAATATCTTTATATTCTGCTGGCACAAAAGGTCTTCCTCCTACATTGATGGCAATTTTTGGTGCTGTGATATGTTCGCCATTTATAGCGATGGTGGTATCATTTACAAAATGAGCTGTGCCTTTATAGTATGTAATATTCTTATGATTTTCTACACCACTTGTGATCCCTTTTACAGATTTTGCAATGAGTGTATCTTTTCTTTCTTTAATCTTAGGAATATTACTTTTAAAGCTTCCCGAAAAATCAACGCCCAACGCTTCGCTTTGAGAAATATCCCACATACGTCTTGCACTAGCAACATAGGTTTTGGTAGGAGTACATCCTATATTTAAACAAGTTCCTCCGAGATGTTCTTTCTCTATAAAGGCTACTTTCTGGCCTTTACTCGCCATCGAAAACACCAAAGGCGTTCCCGCCTGACCTGACCCTATAATTATGCTATCAAATTGCTTCATCTGTATTGAATTTATAAAATACTCTGTCTAAAATAGTCATTATACCTTTCATAAAGTGTTGTTTCAAAACTTCAGGCTTGGTAGAATAATTAAAGTGTCGTTTTATGTTTTCTTGCTAAGCACGCTTTCGCGAAAGCGTATATCATTTTTTATCTCTCACAAAAGTAACTTTTGCAATCTTACCATCTTCTATCTCATAAATAGCAATCACATCAAAATATTGATCGCCAAAACGCACATGTTCTTTATCAATTACTTTGTTACCAAGAACCATACGATTTTTAATTTCACAATAAAGAGTTGTTGTATTCTCAAACATTTCTGTAAAAAGATTTCTTAATGCTTCTTTTCCTTTTAATGTAGACTCATTAGGGAAATTAAAAATCTCGATAGTATCTGTATATGTATCTAAAAAAGCTTCCATGTTTTTTGCATTGTATGCATTTAACTGACGTTGTACGATTTGTTCTGGTGTTTCTTTAATAATAGTTGAAGCTTGAAGAACTTCACCATCTTTAATAACAGATTCTATCGTATTGAGATTCTGAATATCTACTAATGGGTTTTTATCTAGCACAACGATATCTGCTATTTTCCCCTCTGTAATACTTCCTAATTTCCTATCTACTCCAAATCCTTTTGCAGCATTAATAGTTGCGGCTTGTAATAGTTGTGCATTTGTAAACCCGCTGTTTTTCATTGCCTCAATCTCTTGAATGTAGGAGGAGGCATGCATTGTACCTATATTACCAGCATCGGTTCCTGTGGCAATATTGACTCCTCGCTCTTGAAGAAATTTGAGGTTTTTTGCCATTAATTGACTCTTATTGGCATAATACTCTAAAAAAGCTACTGAATTACTTTGAAAACGCTTTAGGCGATCGGGCATCGTTTCTTTTGTGTACCGCTTTACATCCTTCAGTGTACTATACACTTTAGAGTTTGCAAAATTGAGATCTTGTATATGATCTTCTGGAGTTCCTGTAAATGAGGTGTAATAGTTTTTTGAAACAATCAGCGTAGGTATGTAAGTCACTTGCTTTTGTTTAAGCAGTTGCGCAAACTCTTCTGTAACTTCTTTGTCATCTACACTATGTACAAGAATATCTGCTCCTGCTTCTACGGCAAGTTTTGCTGTATTAAATTGAGTGGCATGTACCGCTAACTTAAGGTCATGATCATGGGCTAATTTTGCTATATGAGCAACGATAGGATAGGTTTTTTCTGCAGGTGTCGCAGCGTTTGCTATGTACCATATTTTAATAAAATCTGGTTGGTATGGCAACATTTTATTGAATAACGCCGTGGCTTCCTCAATGGACGTGATTTTTGCTATGGGAACATCATCTAGCTTAGAAAGCGCTTCTGGTTGATAGGGAGAAAATAAAGGACCTGTTACATATACATTAGGAGCTATTTGTTCTTTTGCAATCGTATCACGGACTTTAAAGTTAGAAAACGGCCCTCCTACATCCATAACTGTCGTGATTCCTAAGCGTAAGTAACGATTAAAACTATCTTTAGTAAGTACCTCTGCAAATGCCAGTTCTTCTTCATAAGGAACTACATCAGTCATATCCACCGCATCGGGTCGTGTATACAGACTCCCTGTTTGAAAAAAGTGAATATGCGTATCAATCATTCCAGGCATTAAATAATTGCCTGTAGCATCTATCACTTGATACTCTTTTTTATTTTTAATGGTTCTATTACTTATGCTAGTAATGAGTCCATCTTCTACAAGGAGATTTTGATTTTCTGTCAATGTTCCGGTATGTACATCTATAATAGTAGCATTCTCAATTACAATATTTTGTGCATGAAAAGAATAAGACAGCAATGCCATGTAAATAAGTACGCTATATTTCATATTCGATCTGTTTTTAAATAAAGGTAAAGTAATTGTTTAACTCGCATTATCCATTAGAACATCTATTACCATTTGAAGATGCTTTAAAATATATCATTAATGCACTATCGTTTCAAACGATCCTGGTAAGGCTACTTCCAGTAGTTCCAGATCTTCAGATATGTGTGTGAATTGATATTTCATATCAGGAGGAATGACAAAGGCATCGCCTCCAGTAAGAGGCTGTGTTTCCTGACCTTCGGCATTCAGTATCATATTTCCCGATAGCATAAAGCTAAACAGAATATCTGTTGTATGACTTATAACAGGCGTTTCTTGTATTGCCTGGATAGGTTTGATGATATGAACAGCTGCATCGCCTTGGGTTGCGCTGTGAATACCGCTTTCGCGAAAGCGGAAACCTGCTACACGCCAATCTTCCCAAACAGCATCTTTTAACTGATGGTGACAGAAACGTTGTCCTTGAAAAAGTCGATCAGGACGATACGTTTTGGTAGGAAGTTCTAGTTCGTGATCTATGGTGGTCATGTGTTCTGCAGGAACGCCAATCTCAATGACTTCAAGGTTATCTGAAGATTCGAGTACTCGATGACGTATTTCGGGAGGTTGGGTGACGCAATCTCCTGCTCGCAAAATAAAAGGTGGGCCTTGGTCTTCATATACCAATTTTACCCAGCCACGTTTGCAAAAAATCAATTGAAATCCAATAGTATGGTAATGCACCATATCTGGCACAGGGCCTCCTTTTGGAATACTGATATGCGAGGCGATAATACTTCCTCCTAATCTGTCTGGGATAAGGTCACGGTATAACATGCCCGCACGGCCAATGACCTTGAGGTTGTCCGCTTCGCGCAGGATTGTCTCGGTCACCTTGGTGGCGGATCGGATTGCAAGGCCATCGTAATTGTTGATGACCTTGGCAAGTTGTTCCTTGTCTTTGCCAAGGTCAGGCTGGAAATCAACGTCAATGCCGCGGTCCTTGAAGATTTGCACGGCAGCGGGGGAGAGTTTATCGGAGATGAGTACTTTGGGGGCCATCTTTTGGTCCTTTAATTGGGATAGGGCGCTCGTCCAGCCTTTGGCTGTCCTCGCGATGAGAAGACG
>CAKZKZ010000327.1 GCA_937124495.1 uncultured Dokdonia sp.
AGGGTTTGTTGATAATAATGGAGGAGTTAGCACAATCGATTATCAATACGATATAGATGGTAATATGATTAGTGATGACAATAAAAATATCACTAATATTGCGTATAATCACTTAAATCTGCCAACTGTTATTACTCTAGATCAAGGTGTTATTTCGTATATTTATGATGCTGTAGGAGTGAAACTTAAAAAAACCGTAACTCCTAACAGTGGAGCCGTCTTTAATAAAGAATATGCAGGAGGTTATATTTATGAGCAAAATGAATTAAAAATGATTGCACAATCTGAGGGATATATAGAACCTCAGGGAGGTTCTTTTACATACGCCTACCAGTTTACAGATCATTTAGGAAATGTTCGTCTTACCTATGCTGACACTAACAATAGTGGTGTTGTAGGGCAAAGTGAGATTATATCGGAGAAGAACTATTATTCATTTGGATTGCAGCACAAGGGGTATAATTACGACATTTCAGGAAATGTGAACAGCGTTGCGAACAAATTTCAGTATAACGGTAAAGAAATACAAGATGAGTTGGGCTTAAACATATACGATTTTGGTGCGAGAAATTACGATCAAGCTCTTGGTAGGTGGTTTAATATTGACCCTCTTGCTGAGCAATATTCAACTGAATCACCTTATGTTTTTAGTTTAAATAACCCAGTATTTTTTGTCGATCCAGATGGTAGGAAAATAAGAAATGCGGATGAGGAAAGAAAACAATCAGCTGAGAAGGAATTAAAAACAAATCAAGATGTTGTATCTAGTGCAGAATCACTTTATGGTACTTCAAAAAGTGATTTTAAAAGTAAGGCTCAGTACCAGAGATATAAGGATGCAAAAAAGAATATTAAAAAATCACAACGAAAAGTAGACAAGTATACTGCAAAATCAAAGTCGACTCAAGCTAAGATTGATAATTTTAAGAAAAATTCTCCAAAGATGTTTGCGGCTGTAGATAATATGGAAAATGAATTTGGGGAAGAGGTCGATGTTATGGTTTCAACTGAGGCTTTAAATGATGAAGCTGGTGATACGGTAAATGGATGGTATGAAGATGCGGATAATTCTGAAGTGAGAGTTGGAACAGAAGAGTTTGGGATTAACACTATGAACGTCAAGATTAATAATTCATCCGTAAAGTCATATCGAGGATACACACCAACAACTCTTCAAGTAGTCAGACACGAAATGGGGCATGCCCATTATACAGGAACAAATGCACAATCTTATTATAAGAATCACGTAAAAGGAAAAGTTCACGATGCACATAGAAAAGGAAACCCTAGTGGGAAACAAGCAGAAGAGTGGGAAGATAAAACAGATATAAAATGAAGAAAATAATAATTTTTCTATTTACAGTTACAACATTGGCTGTGAATGGACAGGAGCTAAATAAACGAGATTCAGCTAATATATTGTTTAAGGCAAAGTTATTAACAGCTAGTGAATATGGCATTGGTAATAAAGAAAATATTATTCAAGACATAGACCAACAAAATGCATTTTTTTTAGAAACTTTTTATAAGAAGTTTGTTTTTGTGAAAATAGAGTTTTCACAAAAATATCAGAGACTAAATCAAAGTGTTTCTACATTAATTAGACCTTGTAGTTATTATCTTGCCTTTAGTATTTCAGATTCTAGATTTTATAAATTAGGTGGTTTCGATGTCCCAGACATTGATGATTTTTTCCAACACCTAAAGTGGAGGGAAGAGAAAGTCTTTGATGGAATATCAGGAAATGAAGTTCAGGAAATAGACATTTATTGTTTATATGATTATTTTGAGTTAAGCCATAAAAAAAGAAGAAAAAAAGGATATTCTTGTTTTGAAAATTGTAGAGATATTACCAAAACAGAAATTAATACACATGGTGGTAATGGGTCAAATTAGGTAGTGTAGTAAATGGTAGTATAGTAAACTGGCACTTTTTAAAAATCATAGTTTTGAACTATTGATTACTAGATATTTAAATTAAAGATAAGCCTCAGATTAGAGGCTTATCTTAGTTCTTTGAAATACTGAAAATTCGTTAGAGGGCTTAAAATAAGGCTTTGTTATATTATAGTGTAGTAAATTGGCACCTGATCAATTTTCAATTTATGAAATGTAATTACTGTGAAAGTATTAATACTATTAAGAAAGGAAAAAGAGGGGCACTAATCGTTAGAAACGCGATAAAAGTGTTCCAAAGTTGGACACGATTGAAATAGAATAAGTTAGAGTTAAGGCAGTTTTTTTAAGCTGTCTTACTCTTTTTGGTGATGTAGTAAAATGGTGCTTTTGAAAAATGAAATATTTTGATAATTGATTATCAGTATTATAAATAAAGAATGAGTCTCTGAATTGAGGCTCATTCTTGTTCTTTGAAATAATGAAAGTTTGTTAGAGACTATTAAATAAGGATTCTATATCCTTACGTGTAGTAAATTGGTGCTTGGTTATTTTTACAAATATGAAATGTAAAAATTGTAATGAATCAAATTGTATTAAAAAAGGAAAACGAAATGGCAAACAACGTTATCATTGTAAAAGTTGTAAATGCAATTTTCAATTAGAATATACTTACAAAGCCTATCAATCAAACGTAAATGAATTTATAAAATGTTTGTTGAAAGAAGGTTGTGGAGTAAGAAGTATTTCAAGAATTATAAATATCTCAACGAAAACAGTCCTTTCAAGAATGCTTAAGATTAGTAAGGCAATCAAAATTCCTTACTTTGAGAAACAAGGCTGTAAATTTGAAGTAGATGAAATGTTTATAAAGATTGCGAATGGTGAAAATCAAAACTGGTTAATCTATGGTATTGAAAGAGAAACAAAATCGTTAATCGGTTTTGTTGTTGGCGGTAGAACAAAAGAAAATATCAGACAATTGATAGATAAAATATTACTATTAAATCCTAAACGAATTTACACAGATAGATTGAATATCTATCCTAGTTTGATTCCAAAAGAAATTCATAAACGTTTTCAATATTGTACCAATAAAATTGAGAGAATGAATTTAACGTTACGAACGCACATCAAAAGACTTTCAAGAAAGACGATTTGCTTTTCGCGAAAGCAAGAATATTTAGAAGCTCATTTGAGGATATACTTTTGGGGATGAAATATGTAGTATATTTATACTTTGAGTACAGATTTCTACACTTATGACGAAGTAGTACTAAAGAAGCTACGACATTGAACACTAAAACAAAGGGATAATAATCATAAAATGAAGATTCGCAATAAAACACTAAGTTTATTGAAAATAACATGCTCATTATTAGTGTGTTAAGTTTATTTTTGCATTATCCGAAATACGTGAAAACTAGATTACTATCCCTTCGGATTGCAACACAAAGGGTATAATTACGATATTTCTGGTAATGTGAACTCAACTGCGGACAAGTTTAAGTTCAATGGAATAGAAAAAGAAGAAGCATTAGGGTTGAATTTGTATGAGATGGATATGCGTCAGTATGATCCTACTATTGCTCGATGGACAAGTATTGACCCAGTAACACATCATTCAAATTCTACTTATAATGCATTTGATAATAACCCTATATTTTGGACCGATCCTAGTGGAGCTGATGGAGAATGTGGAAACTGTGATGAAAATGGGCAAAGTTATATTGTTGATGGAAAATATAGAACAAGGGAAGAAAGAAATAATTCTGAAAGTGAAAATGCTGGAGGAACATATCAAATAAGTGAACGAACAATAGTAGACTCGAATATAACTTTTAACCCTGAAAGAGAAGGCGATAATAGAGGGCAACAAGTAGTTTCTACTGAAATAAGAAAAGTTTCAAGATTTTTACAAGATGAAAAAATTATTGAGGTAAATGAATCTGTTATATATGAATCTGTTATTAGTGATGACAACTATTATGCTATAACGTCAAATACAATTTATACAGACAAAGTAACTAAAGTTTTTGGTCGTGGAGGAAAATTAGAACAGACTATACAAGGAACAAATTCTTATAATAATATAGATTTTAGTAATACTAATGAATTACATAGAAATATTGTAGATGCTACTATTAAGACTTCCGCACATTATAACAAAGCAGTACCTTTGTTAACTAAAGAGTTTCATCTAGGAATATTAAATAAGATTAGCTCCGGAGGTGGTGGTATAGATATCTCAGGAACTAAAATTGTCCCTAGCATCCCAGGAAATCCAGGATATGGGGCTCTTGGAGATAGACTAAAAAATGTTGAATCATCTTCTCTTAAAGCGCAAGCTATTTATAGAGACAGAACAATTACAACCTTAAAAAAGGTAAGTAGAATTAAACTATAGATTTCTAATGAAAAAACGAATAATATTAGTAATTATAATTTTAGGAATTATTTTTCTTTACTTTAAAAGTAAAAAAAATGAAAATGGCAATGATTATGCCTATACCTTACATAAGGATATTCCTGTTAAATATAAATTATTAGTTTTTGATAATTCATTAAGAAACAAACATGGTATGGCGTTAATAGATTCTATAAAATTAGATTCTAGTTATATTAAAAAAATTAGAAATAAAGAATGGGTTCATTTTAAAAATACATCTAAAGAAACTCACAAAGATGAAATTTTTGAAGTAGTTTATAATCCGAATACAAATATAATTTTGGATTATTATAAAATAGGAAGAGATAGTGTTTTTAGGATTCAATCAAAAATAGAAAATGGAAGATACATTAGAAACTTATTTGCAATGTTATTTATAAAAGAAAGTCCTAATCTTTTAAGTTTTGAAGAGACTATGGATATAGCATTAGATAAAGGTTTAATTAAAGAGAATGACACTCTATTTTATGGGTATCCTATTTATAATAAAGATGATGAATTTATTCCTGAAAAACGAATAGATCCATTCTATGGCGATGTCTCAAATTAAGACATAGCTTAAAATTACTGAAAAACAGTTGTTGACTTAAAAATTGACTACTGTTTTTCTTCGTTTACTTACATTTCAAGGATAATACTACCAAATTGAAGATTCGCAATAAAACAATAAATTGTTTAAAAGTAACTCACTTAATACCAGCGTGATAATGCTATTTTTGCATTATCCGAAATATGTGAAAGCTAGACTATTATCCATTCGGATTGCAACAAAAAGGATACAACGACGTAGTTACTAGTAATGTAAACAGCGTTGCGAACCGTTTTTCTTTCGGAGGAAAAGTACTTAACCCTAACATACTAGTAATTTTTTCAATGATGCATCCCCTAAAACCTTTTTGCATAAAACAAAACTAGCAAGCTAATTTAAAACTTACAATACCTACATAGCCGAAAGCTTACGTTTTTATAACACAAATAAAATTAAGAGACTGAATTTGATAGTATGACTACTTATCAAGAAAAACAATATATTTTTCTTGATAAGAAAATCTTTTTTAAGCCTATTTATAAATATGGATTTAGAGTAGTTACGATGATCGATTTTTTAAAGAATTTCGTTATATTTGAAAAGAGTTGATTTAAACGTTACACCCTTTATTTACTGGAATAAATAGGATTTTATGCACTATGTTATTCTACTATATGCTACAAGTATATTTTCTGATATAATTATTTAAACACACTGTTATTTTGAAACAAATATCTAAACATAAAATCCCTGCATTTAATTTACAAGAAACGCTCATCGTTTTAGCAATTATTGGGATCTTGTTATTAATAGCAATGCCTAAGCTAATGCCTTTGATTTCTAAGGCTAAGAGTATAGAAGCACAAGCACAATTAAAACACATATATAATATGGAAATATTGTATAGTTATTCGTATTCTAAATTTTCAGGTGATTTTAATGAAATTGATTTTGAAGCGCCCAAAACTGTGAAAGAAGGTGGCACCGCAAATTATGAATATGTTATTACATCAGTAACATCAGAAGGGTTTAAGGTAAGAGCAACAGCGGTTACAGATTTTGATAGAGACGGTATCTTTAATGTATGGGAGATTGATGAAAATGGAAGTCCTAAACAACTCATTAAAGATTAATGATTACAGTACTCGTGAAAATTATATTAATGGCTAGTTTACTAGTCATTTTTTATCAAGATCAAAAAGACCGAATGGTAGATT
>CAKZKZ010000328.1 GCA_937124495.1 uncultured Dokdonia sp.
GAAAGGATATGTTCAAATTTCCACACTCAGACTTATGATCATTTTCATAAAAAAACATAACGATTTCATACTTTAAAAGCATTTAAAAAATAAAGATTGCAATACGAGGGAAATACTTATATTTGCGGTTGGGCTTAGGCTTAACCACAACTATGAAGCACGAACTAAAAACCGAAGGCAAATTCACTTATTTAGAACAAGGTGAAGGCACCCCTATTATTATCTTACACGGATTAATGGGAGGCTTAAGCAACTTTGATGAAGTCACTGACTTCTTTTCTAAAAATGGCTATAAAGTGGTCATTCCAGAACTACCTGTGTATTCTATGCCACTTATAAAAACAGGGGTAAAAAGCTTTGCAAAATACCTCAAGGAATTTATTGATCTTAAAAATTACAAAGAAGTTATTCTTCTAGGGAATTCTATGGGAGGTCATGTGGGATTATATCACACTAAACAATATCCAGAGAAAGTAAAAGGACTTGTGATTACAGGAAGTTCTGGCTTATATGAAAGTGCTATGGGCGAAAGTTACCCTAAGCGTGGAGATTACGAGTATATCAAAAAGAAAGCTCAAGGTGTTTTTCACAACCCAGACATTGCAACCAAAGAGATTGTAGATGAGGTGTACGACACTGTAAATGATAGAAATAAATTACTAAAAACACTTGCTATTGCCAAAAGTGCGATTAGACACAATATGGCACAAGATCTCCCTGACATGCATACGCCCACGTGTATTATTTGGGGAAAACAAGATAGTGTTACACCTCCTGAGGTAGCTGAAGACTTTAACAAACTGCTTCCAGATTCTGATTTATTTTGGATAGACAAATGTGGTCATGCGGCTATGATGGAACAACCAGATATGTTTAATACCATATTATTAGACTGGCTAAAGGAACGTAGTTTTTAATACCCTTTTTTTGTATGCAAATCAAATCGGCAGAATTTGTAGTAAGCAACTCTGATGTTTCTAAGTGTCCAAATACGATGATTCCTGAATATGCATTTATAGGGAGGTCTAATGTTGGAAAATCTTCATTAATAAATATGCTTACCAGCAGGAAGAGTCTCGCAAAGACCTCTGGAAAACCTGGAAAAACACAACTTATCAATCATTTTTTGATTAATAAAAACTGGCATCTTGTTGATTTACCTGGTTATGGATATGCACGCGTTTCTAAAAAAGATAAAAAATATTTCCAAAAGTTTATTACCGATTATTTTGAACAACGCAGGCAGTTAATTTCAGCATTTGTATTAATAGATTGTCGTCACGCACCTCAACCTGTAGATACTGAATTTATGGAGTATCTCGGAGAAAGAGAAATTCCGTTTTCTATCATATTTACAAAAGCAGATAAGCTTAAGCCTAATGCTCTTGAACGAAATATAGAACATTACAAGAAAACATTACTAGAGGGCGCTTGGTTTGCATTTCCTAATTACTTTATAAGTAGCGCAACTAATAATACAGGAAAAGAAGAAATTGCAAACTACATAGGAGATATAAATACTAATCTCAAGGACTAACATCTAACTGCTTCACAAATCGTTCTATTTTTTCTATCAAGAGAGCAACCGAGTCTATTTCTTTAAAATCTTGAGTTGTCATAAAAGACTGCAATCCTTGTTGGTCAGAAATAAGAATGATAGGAAATGTATACTTAGGCAACCACTTTGATTTATACTTTTTAAGAAATTCATCTTTGTGATAAAACTCCATATTAATAAGACCTTCATCTTTAAATTTCTTCCAAATACGCTTCTCCAAAAATGCACCATGCGTCAGGCTACATAAATCGCACTCATAACTTGTAGGACTCACTATTTTATGCGCTATATCCAACCAGTTATTTACAACTCCAGAATTTGCATTATACACAAAGATTAGCTTTCTCATACTTTTTAAATAAACACCTTCTAAATCTCTACACCAAAGGCTCTATTAATCCTTCTTAAGATTAAGATGCTCTGCAAAATAATCACAAAAGTCTTTCATAGTATCACTCATCTTATCATTACCCGTCGCTCTTCTAAATGTATTTGTCATCCCTACGAGTGTTTGATGAAAAAATACTTGCATCTCATCTACAGGCATCTCTTTAGTCCATAGATCTATACTTACCGCTTCTTGATTATCGTGATCCCACAATGAGAGCAACATTGCTCTTGCAGATTCATTAGCAACACCTCCATCTCTTGCAGTCCATGCCATTTTTTCTGGCACTCTATTTTCATCAAGCTCTACGGCTATTTTAATATCTGTCTTATGCTTACTTGCCATAATTAAGGTTTGTATTTGGCTTTATTAAAAATTGTCTCTGCATCTTGTAGCAACATCGTTTTTAAAGGAATATCATTTTTATTCATATATGAGGCTACAATCTTATATCCAATATACCTCCCTAATCGTCCGGGAGTCTCATTATCAAAATCTAAATAAAACTTAGAAAAAGGAGCTGGATCTATAAATCTTAGGGCTAATTTTTTATCTGTGCTATACAAGCTTTTACTAGAAACAAAAAACTCCCAAATATTCACTTCATTTGCTTCTGCAAAGGCATACTCATCTGCAGTATATGAGAAAATCTCATGCGTCGATTTTTGACTTAGCAATACTTCAGCTAAATACAACTGCTTTCCTTCGTAGACAATTTGATCTAAAAATGTAGCGCCTTTTGGCCGAGTTATATATGCTTTAGCGAAAGCGTGCGCCACATCGACATCAATCTGCTCTTTCCTAAAGTTTTTTGCTTTGTACGTTTGCACTCCTTCATAGAAGTAATGATCTTCTCCTAAATAATTATCAAACCCTATAAGCAGTAAACTATCTGTTAACACCACTTTATTCCGCACTTCCGTAATAATGCTTATTACTTTAGGAACTGACGTTTCAGGAAAATAATACTGTATGTGTTTATATAATAATTCTAAATCTCCTTCTACCTGCGCAACATCCTTAAAAGCAATATCAACTTCTCTTTCTAATTCTTTTTGCAAAGTGTCAGAAAGTTTTGCCACCCAAAACTCATCACTATACCGCTGCGAAAACAGATAAGGGTACTTATTTTGCAAAATAGGCAACTCTTCTGGAGTCGTAGCCGCAAACAAGCGATCAAAACGATCTATAGTTATATCTACAGGTATAGCTGCTATTTCTAAATTTAATTGCGCATCGTTTTTACAAGCGACAAAAGCGACTAAAATCAGAATAATACCAAGGATTTTTTTCATGTGAATTTGTATCTTTAGACTTCTTAAACGTAAGAAAATAAAATTCATTTTTTAAACCTGTGATTTAAAAATGCAAAAATACGGGTTACAAACTTAAAGACATACATATGCAAGCTGATAAAGTAGTAGATTATATTGTAAACTGGCTAAAAGAATATGCTACAAATTCTAAAATGAGCGGATTTGTTATAGGGATAAGTGGCGGAATAGACAGTGCACTCACCTCTACGCTTTGTGCAAAAACAGGATTTCCAGTACTTTGTATAGAAATGCCTATTCATCAAGCTCAAAGTCAAGTTTCAAGAGGGAGGGAGCACATTGCTCAACTCAAAGAACGCTTCCCCAATGTATCTGACACCGAAGTAGATCTCACTCCATTTTTTGAAACTTTTAAAACAGCAGTCCCAGATGCTTCTGACAATGAAAATTTATTTTTAAGCCTTGCAAATGCCAGAGCAAGAATGAGAATGACTACCTTATATTACTTTGCAGGATTACACAAATACCTAGTTGCAGGAACAGGAAATAAAGTAGAAGATTTCGGTGTTGGGTTTTATACAAAATATGGAGACGGTGGTGTAGACCTAAGTCCAATTGCTGATTTAATGAAATCTGAAGTATATAAACTTGCTGCTGAAGTGCAAGTACCTCAAAGTATTCTACAAGCAAAACCAACAGACGGATTATGGGGTGATGATCGTACAGATGAAGATCAAATAGGTGCTACATACGATCAATTAGAATGGGCAATGCTACAAGACGAAAAAGGAAGAATTGACAATGACTTTAAGGGTGAGGAATTACGTGTTTTCAACCTCTATAAGAGACTAAATAATGCAAACCAACATAAAATGTTGCCAATACCTGTATGCGAAATACCCGTTCATCTATTTAAGTAAACATTTTATCGATTTGTAATTAAAAAACGCTACATCTGAATCTTTTCTTTGTAAATTCGGAAACCCTAAACAAGTTCCCCCTTAAATGACTTGTTCTGTAACATATTGAAACAAATATACTATGGACAAAGTTCTAATTGCGGACCATCACCCGATCACACGAAAGGGGATCACCTCAATTTTAAACAACGAAGGAAATTATGAAGTCATAAGCACCATAAGCGACGGAAATGATTTATTAAAAGTACTTACTAAAACCGAAGTGGATATTCTAATACTTGAAATAGATATCCCAAATCTTAACAGTATTACAGCCATAAAGGCTATAAAAAGAGAATTTCCCCATGTTAAGATTCTTGTACTAAGCTGTCATCCTGAAGAGATGTATGCACTTAGCGCTATTAAATATGGTGCTGCTGGATATGTTTCAAAAACAGCTTCTATACAACGCATACTTGATGCTATAAATCAAATTCAACGTGGCGGTATTTATCTCAACGAATCATTAAGCAAGCGACTTATAAGTGATGGGAATACCACACAAGGACTTGCGTATAAATACATGAAGTTATCTAGTAGAGAGATTGAAGTTCTTAATCTTTTATCAAACGGAAAACGCAATAAAGAAATCGCAGCCAACTTGAATATTAATGAGAAAACGGTTAGCACTTACAAAATGCGTCTACTTAAAAAACTAGAAGCTCAAAATGTAGCAGAGTTAATTAAGCACGCACGTTTATTACAAAACACAACAAGTATTTAACTTAGATTATACAATAGAAAATCTATTGTATAATCTGGGTTTAACCCAGTTTCGCAGAGAACACTCTACCTAACTTTTCGTGAATTAACTTCTTAAGACTTATGTAGTCTTTGATATCACTTAACAGTTCGCTATTACTAGACGTACTAGATACTTCTGTAGATAAATTGTTGATTTTTTTTGAAATAAGATACCCTCTTAAACTCAATACAATTTCTGACACAAATTGCGCTATAGATTTATCCCTAGTCTTCACATATACCTCCCTATCTACCCAACGATGTAGATCATATTTTTCGTAACTAAGGATAATATTAGAAATTTCAGATGCTTCTTCTGCCCCTAAATCATTAATAAAGGTTTCAATTTTAAAATTATCATCTTGATGCAACTTCCCTATCACTTTTGTATAAAGCGACCTAAATAGGTCATTTGTAAAAGCTACCTCATCATCTTGTAAATCAAGGTATATTTTCTCAAAAACCTTCACTCTATTTACGACAGGCTCTAATTCTAAAGTTCCATCCTCTGTTTCTTTGAGTACTAAATCCTCAAAATCTTCTTCCTCTTGACCATAAACAAGTAAAGCTTCAATAAGCTTGCGCTCCAATTCATATAGAACATCTACTTTTTCCGCCTGATTAGGAACCTGATCTGGCACTTTAGATAGAGGCTCTGCAACTGAAGTCGGGCTTGTTTTCCCTTTATTTACAGCATCTTTTGTATTCTTATTAAGAATTTGGGCAAGCGTATTATACAGAACCGATTCTGAAATCTCCATAATACGAGAACATTCTTGCACATAGATTTCTCGTTTTATAGTATCTGGTATTTTCGAAATACTTTCGACCATATCCCTCACAGTACTCGCTTTCTTGATGGGATCA
>CAKZKZ010000329.1 GCA_937124495.1 uncultured Dokdonia sp.
GGTGGAGGTGCAATGCCATTTGTAGCTACAGGAGAAGAAAGTTCTGAAGAAATACCAAACTCACAAATGCGTAAAGCAATTGCGAGAGCATTGTCAAATTCTAAATTCTCTGCGCCACATTATTACTTAAATGTGGAATTCAATATGGAGAATATGATGAACTTTAGAGGGCAGTTTAATCAACAGCCAGATATAAAGGTGTCATATAATGATATGATCGTAAAAGCGGTAGCATTATCGTTAAAGAAGCATCCTCAAGTAAACTCTCAGTGGTTTGATGACAAGATGAAATTAAATCATCATGTACATATTGGAGTAGCGGTGGCTGTTCCTGATGGACTCGTAGTGCCTGTGGTTAATTTTGCAAATGAAAAATCATTGCCGCAGATTAATGCTGAGGTAAAAGAACTTGCTGGAAAAGCGCGTGATAAGAAACTAACGATTCCAGAAATGGAAGGAAGTACCTTTACGATTTCAAATCTTGGAATGTTTGGTATTACAGATTTCACCTCTATCATTAATCAGCCTAACTCTGCTATATTATCTGTAGGGGCTATTGTAGCAAAACCAGTTGTAAAAGACGGACAGGTAGTAGCAGGTCATACTATGAAGTTAACAATGGCATGCGATCATCGTACTGTAGATGGTGCTACAGGGGCACAGTTCTTACAAACACTAAAAATGTATATTGAAAACCCAGTATTGATGCTGGCTTAGTTTAGCTTTCGCGAAAGCATAATAATTCAAAATCTAAATCCCATCTTTTCAGATGGGATTTTTTTTGTTTAGGGTAAGAAAAACATGAATTATACACTATGATATGTAGGAACTTAATCCTGTCATTAATTAAAATAGAATACTATGAAATTAGGGGAATTACTTATGGGGCTTATTTTATTTGTGATGCGTCATAGTATTTATGCGCAAACATTAGTTTATGGTCTAGGTTCAACCGAAACCAATGCTGAGATTACTTTTAATGATGGGCATACAGAAAAAGGTGTAGTCTCTGGATTTATTCAAAGACGTTATATGTATGTAAACCTTCCGTCTAAAACACTTGAAAGAGAATTGAATTTAGACGATAAAGTATTTTCTTTTGAAGATAGTTTAGGGGTGAAACGAAAGATTAGATCTAATCAAGTGCAAATAGTAAAAGAAATTTATGAGAATGGTTATGGTTTGTATAGGAGATTTAATATTAAGACAGTAAATTCTAAAAAGAAAATTATAGATGTAAAGAAGCAGGTTTGGTTGCCTTATTTTATTGAGGATCGAATAAATATTTTAGGATTTACAGTCTACGGTCACAAAGGGACATACCTAGGAACGTACATTTATTTAAATAGAGAAGGTGAAGATTTTGCAATTAATCCAATTGATTTTAATCGAATAAATTTATTTAATATGGGGAAGACGGATGATAAAATGAAGATAGCTCTTAAAGAAACCTTTAGGGATTGCGAAGCAACGTTATCTTTTATAGATGAGATGTTTTCCAAAAAAGGAAAGAAGAAGAGTCAAAAAGTTGTTTTATCAAAAGAAGGGCTTGATCGTATTAAAAAACAAAAATTGAGAGGCAAAGAGAAGGCGTTTGCAGTAGGGAAATTATATGAGAATTTTATGATTGGGGTTTATAGTAATATCTTAAACCATTATAACGAGCATTGTTCAGAGTAGGTAGTATATAAACTCCCAAACCATTAGGGCTAAGCAAACGTTTTTTCTATCTTTAAACCCATGAAAAAAATAGTTTTTTATATCCTCATAGGAGGGATAGTAGCCTCATGCGGTTCTACATTACAGTCTGTAAATACATCTAATGTTCCGCCACCGCCTCCTCCTTCTGCGCCTTCAGTAGAAGCATCAGATACGCCTAAGCTGGATCCCACAAAAGATCAGGTAACGATGGTGTTTCCTAATATCAAGAAAATGACTTCTGTAAAAAAAACGATTGAGTTTTTGGCAGCAGATGAGTTGCAAGGAAGGGATACTGGAAGTCCAGGAATAGAAATTGCTGCACAGTTTATAGAAGCACGTTTTAAAAATGCTGGTGTTACTCCTTATTTTTCTGCCTACAGAGATAATTTTAAAGCAAAAGAAAAAGATGCCTTTAATATTGTAGGAGTTGTCAAAGGAAATGATCCTGTATTAAAAAATGAGATTATTATCATCGGAGCTCATTATGATCATATTGGAAAAGGAAAACCAGTAGGGGATGATACGATTGCAAATGGGGCTAATGATAATGCAGCAGGAACATCAGCTGTATTAGCGCTGGCAGATCATTTCGCGAAAGCGAAATCAAATAAACGTACTATTATTTTTACACTGTATTCTGCTGAAGAGAAAGGATTGTTTGGTTCTAAACACTTGGCAAAACGACTTACGAAAGATAATATCACTCCGTATGTGATGTTTAATATAGAAATGATAGGTGTACCTATGAAAGGGAAAGATCACTTGGTGTACATTTCTGGATACGATCTTTCAAATATGCCTGCAAAATTTAATGAATATGCCGGAGAAAACGTGATAGGTTTCTTGCCTAAAGCTAAAGAATTTAATCTTTTTAGACGTAGTGATAACTATCCATTTTACCAAGAGTTTGGGATTCCTGCACATACCATTTCTTCTTTTGATTTTACCAATTTTGATCATTATCACGGAGTAGGTGATGAGGCAGATAAAATGGATATTCCATTCATGGAAAAAACGATACAAATGCTTATTCCGGGATTAGAGCGTATGGCAAACACGCCTACGCAGGAGATTAAGATGAATGAATAAAAATTAGTCATAATAAAGGGTTGAGATATCCGTCACACAACTATGAAAAGAATTATTGTCACAGGAACTAGTAGAGGAATAGGGTATGAACTTGTTCAGATACTGGCCCATCAAGGACATCAGGTGCTTGCGCTTTCGCGAAATGAAACCCCGTGTAAACTCTTGAATAAGCAAAACATTACGGCGTTCTCTTTTGATATCACGGAAGCATCCCATTTTCAAAAAGTAACTGATTTTATAGAAAGTGATTGGGAAGAGGTAGATATTTTAATTAATAATGCAGGAGCGTTATTAAATAAGCCTTTTGCCGAAACAACCATGGATGATTTTGAAGCGGTGTATAAAGTCAATGTATTTGGCGTAGCAGAGCTTACGCGAAAAGTACTTCCGTATATGACTTCTGGTGCGCATGTCGTAACGGTAAGTAGTATGGGTGGTGTACAAGGAAGTATGAAGTTTCCTGGACTTGCTGCATATAGTTCTAGTAAAGGCGCTGTGATCACATGGAGCGAACTCCTCGCTGAAGAATATAAAGAACAACAAATTGCTTTTAATGTCGTCGCCTTAGGAGCTGTACAAACAGAAATGCTTGAGGAAGCCTTTCCAGGGTATCAAGCGCCACTTACTGCCGAAGAAATGGCTAATTATCTAGCCGAATTTTCAGTAACCGGGAATAAATTCTATAACGGAAAGCTGTTACAAGTCTCAGCAAGCACGCCATAAATAATATATGAAAAAAGACACTGTTGTTATTCTAGGAAGCTCTAGATCTGATGGAGATACCGCCAAAGTTGTTCAAGATTTACAAAAACGTATAGGATGTGATGTTATTGACTTAAATGAATATGATATTAGCTATTACGACTATGATCATGCTAATAAGGACGATGATTTCCTTCCTTTAATGCGAACGATTATTCAAGATTATCAAAATATTATTTTTGCCACACCTGTGTATTGGTATACCATGAGTGGAATTCTAAAAGTATTCTTTGATAGAATATCAGATCTATTAACCATAGAAAAAGACCTAGGAAGAGCATTGAGAGGTAAAGGTTTTGGTGCGATAAGCTGTTGTATACGTGGGAGTATAGATGAAGAGTTTTGGCATCCTTTTAAGAAAACAGCTGGATATTTAGGAATGACCTATTTAGGAGATGTTCATGTAGATACCTTTAATAATCAGCAGTTGTTGGAAGATTTTGCAAATAGAATTAGTGTGAAAAGTAAATAATTACTTTTGATAGTTTTTTAAAATCACCTTAGAAGAAATTACTTCTTCACCTTCTATAGTTACTTTACTGCGCTGTAGGGTAGCGATAATCGTATCACGTTTATTAGTATCATAAATAATAACAGTCCGTATATCCATAGCTTTTTCATCATCTAGAATGATGGTATCTAATAATTCAATAGTTTGTATCGTAGCTTTGTCTTCTATATATAATGTTGTGACCGAATCTGGACTTAGTTTAAAGTTGGGATATTGTTGTTTCAGTTTTTGCTTGTCAATATGATCTTGTATTTTCTCCTGAATCAATAAGGTGTATGCATTTTCTATTGTGATAGCTGGTGCGCTTTCTGCCACAGTACTTTCGTTTAAAGGCGCAAAGTCTTTTTTGTTTGAACACCCTATCAATAAACATACGCATATAAAGAAGATTCCCTTATTCATAGTTTGTTCTAAATTTGAGTTTAATAATTTTGCCATCTTGCTTCTGTGACTCTATAATTTTAAAGTCTTTGAGACTCTTTGTGGGTGTCGTTAATTTGTTTATGAAATCTTCTTTAGTATAGATTTCTAAACCTATTTCATATGGTAGTATTTGAATTAAAATAGCGTTTTCATCAATTAAATGATGTAGTTGTTTCTTCCTCTTTTTCCAATCATCTACATGGTTATTTGCATAAAAATGAAGCATTAGATTGTAATCATCGGTAAGTAACCGAATATCTTCGGGAGAAGAGGTATCTATATATCTTTTTATGGTATCTGTTTTGTGATAAGGGGATTGTACTATAAATTCGATATAATCTTCTTTTGTTTTCCAAGAAAAACACCCTAAACTATCACTTTTTGTATATGTAGATGATTGTTTGTCATGCAAAATAATAATATCTAAAGGAATATCCTGAATATAGGCGCCTCTGTCTGTATCTATAAAACAAAAACGAAAGGAGTTTTCTTCGTTTAAATAATTACGTGTAAAGGATATAATAAGCAATACAATGGCGATACTTATGAAAGCATATAGATAGGAAGGGAGACTTTTTTTCTTTTTTTGTTGTACTACTTTATGCTTCTTAGAAAATGATGACCAAGAAGAGTGTCCTGCATAGCGAGATAGTAAATTGAGAATATCTGTTCTTGGAAGTTTCTTTGGATCGTTTTTGAAGTATGTATAAAATGATTTTTCGCTGATACTTCCTTTTACGTGTGTAACTAAGTCTTCTTGGAATAAAACAATATCCTGCCCTTTCCATAATGTTATGGGTGCATCAATATCGGCATGCCTACTTCTAAAAGTAGCCAAGACTTCTTGCGTTAAAGCAGAAAATAATATTTTTTCTTCGGTAGTGATAACTTCTTTTTTGTGAGCTGTTTACATATTTGTAAAATCATTTACAAATCATTTACAAGTGTTTTACAACGCTTTCCAGAGAGATGCTTTTGTGTTTGATCTCAGTAATCAATATTATAAAAAAATGAAAACAAATACATCAATTTTAAAGGTACTATTTCTTTTTATAGTTTCATCGCTTTTGTATGCTTCTTGTAGTTATGATAAAAGTGCTTCCGAATTTGAATCTATTGCTGTAGAAAGTACAGGAGAGACTTCGTCATTCAAATCGGTTGCTTTTCAAGAGCAAGAAAACACGGCAACAGAAATTACACAACCCAACATAAAAATCATCAGGAATGCGACACTTAAGATAAAGGTTAATGATGTCGCAGTTGCTACTCGAATAGCGCGCAATTATGCAAGACAAAATGGAGGGTATATTTCTGATGAGCGTATGGATACCACTTCATATCGTAAAGAAAATAGATTTACAATTCGAGTGCCACAAACGCATTTTGATACGCTGTTAGATAGTATAAGCGACATTTCTGAAATCATAGAAACTAAGAATATCACGACAGTAGATGTAACTGAAGAATATATAGATATACAAAGTAGATTACGTACTAAAAAAGAAGTTAAAGAACGATATGAATCTATTTTAAGGGGGAAAGCAAAAACAATAAAAGAAGTACTTCTAGCCGAAGAAAAAATAAGAAAACTTCAAGAAGAGATAGAGGCAGCAGAAGGTAAATTGCGATATATGTCTAATAAGATAACTTTTAGTACGATACAATTAGATTTTTATGAAGAACTTCCGTTAGAAGAGCTTTCTATTGATGAAGGGCCTACTTTCTATAGTAAAGTAAAAGATGGCTTGAGTTTTGGGCTTTCTATGGTAGAGAGTGTTGTTCTTTTACTACTCCATATTTGGCCAGTTACTATCACAGGTATTTTCTTAGGAGTGTTTATTTATAGGAGACGAAAAGCAAAAAAATAATTTTTAGGAAGGATTGATTTATATACTTGTTTGCAGTGTAGAATATTCTTATTTTACAAGAGATTATACATGGTAGAGACACTTAAAAAATACATCCCAGAAAGAGCCGCAACGTCTGTCTTTGAATTGATAAAGACACATGGAGTGTATTTGAAAATTGTTAATGAGCGTATTACAAGGCACGGAGATTATAGAATAATGCCTGATGGCCAACATCAAATCACCGTAAACGTAAGTCTGAATAAGTATCGGTTTTTAATGACGCTTATTCACGAGATAGCACATCTCGTTGCTTTTGAAAAGTATGGTCGCTCCATAAAACCACATGGGAAAGAGTGGAAGCATACTTTTCAATTATTAATGCTTCCCTTTATTAGACCTGATGTTTTTCCTCAGGAAGTATTACCCTATATAGCACGTCATTTTAAAAACCCTAAAGCGAGTAGTGATACAGATGCAAGCCTATCTGTTGCGCTCAAGAAGTATGACCCTCCCACTGATAAAAATTATATCTTTGAGATTCCTACAGGTGCTAGATTTAGGATCTATAATGGTAAAATTTTTAGAAAAGGAAATAGACGTGTAAAACGCTATGAATGTGTTGAGGTGTCGACTGGGAAAGTGTATTTGTTTCAGCCTAATGCTGAGATTGAACAATTGGATTAAGAAGTATGAGTACAAAAAATAAAAATTATTACGCATTATTAATGGCAGGTGGTGTTGGATCACGTTTTTGGCCTGTGAGTGTAGAGGCATATCCTAAGCAGTTTCACGATATGCTAGGAACAGGCGATACATTATTACAAAAAACATTTAATAGACTTGCAAAGTTAGTCCCTGAAGATCAAATATTGATTCTTACCAATAGTAAGTACAATGACCTTGTGAAGGAGCAAATCCCACAGATTGCACAAAAAAATATTGTATTAGAATCGGCGATGCGTAATACAGCACCCTGTATTTTATTGTCTGCGCTTAAAGTAGAAAAAGAAAATCCAGATGCAGTAATGATCGTAGCTCCTAGTGATGCTTGGATAGAAGATGAGGATGCCTTTGTGCATGATTTGCAAATTGCTTTTGATGCATCACAAGGCGATAATGTGATTACTACGATAGGTATTCAGCCTACATTTCCTAATACAGGGTATGGATATATCAATTACGATCAGTCTGATTCCGCTTTCGCGAAAGCGGTTAAAAGATTTACTGAAAAGCCAGATTATAACACGGCAAAACAATTTTTTGAAAGTGGTGAGTATTTGTGGAATGCTGGTATGTTTATCTGGAGTGCGCAAACCGTATTGAATGGTTTTAAAGCGCATTTGCCAGAAATGTATGACTTGTTTGCTAAAGGAATTCCTGTGTATAACACATCTGATGAGCAGGAATTTATAAATGAAAATTATCCTAATGCAGAAAACATAAGTATCGATTATGGTATTATGGAAAAGCATGAACACGTAAAAGTGGTGCCAGCTACCTTTGATTGGAATGATTTAGGAACTTGGGGCTCTTTGTATGAAAAAATAGATAAAGATTCTGATGAAAATGCCATTGTAAATGCAAGAGTTATAACCTCAAATACTTCAGGAACGATCATCAAGACAGAACGTAATAAAGTAGTGGTGGTTGATGGACTTCAGGATTATATTATCGTTGAAAAGGAAGATGTTCTCGTTATTGTGCCAAAATCTAAAGAGCAAGATATTAAAGAGATACGCAATGCTGTACAATCAAAATTTGGTCGTAATTTAGGGTAGTTCAAAAGAAATTAAGGCAATAACATGGAGGAGACTGACAAAGAAAATCAACAAAACAAAGAAGCAGTAAAGCAAGATGCAAAAGGGCTTTGGCAGAGCTTGAAAACGTTTATGGTAGAACTTCTCGATTTCAGAGCAGATACCGATCGTGAGGCTACTATGGAACATATCAAAAATGATATTCCTTTTAAAGGCGCCACAGCTTGGATTTTAATATGCTCTATTTTTGTAGCTTCTATAGGACTAAATGCAAACTCTACCGCAGTTGTCATAGGGGCGATGCTTATTTCTCCTTTAATGGGGCCTATTTTGGGAATGGGGATGTCTATTGCTATTAATGATATTGATACATTAAAAAAGTCATTAATAAACTTGGCGATTATGATCGTGTTAAGTTTAGTAACGGCTTATTTGTTTTTTAGATTCTTCCCTTTAGGAAATCAGGAAACCTCTGAGTTATTAGGAAGAACACAGCCCGATATTCGAGATGTGTTGATTGCCTTTTTTGGAGGGTTAGCTCTGATTATAGCACGAACCAAGAAAGGAACAATTGCGAGTGTGATTTTTGGAGTTGCTATTGCTACAGCCTTAATGCCTCCACTATGTACCGCAGGTTATGGACTTGCCAATGGAAATATTCCATATTTTCTAGGGGCAATGAACCTCTTTACTATTAATACAATATTTATTGCATTGGCAACTTTTATTGTATTGAAAGTACTGCGCTTCCCAATGATTAAATATGCAAATTCTAAAAAAAGAAAGCGTATTGCTCAATTGGCATCTCTGGCAGCGATTGTCGTTATGATTTATCCTACAATTACTTTTTTAAGAGTGTTGAAAAATAGTGGATTTGAAAGTGACTATAATAGCTTTCTGCAAAAAGAAGTAGATTCTAATACAGATCTTTGGTTTCAAAAAGGAATTTTAGATACCAAAGGAAAAACAATCACCTTATACTTTAACGGAGAAATTGCAGATGCTACCGTTACTGACTTGAGAAATGAGGTAAAGCAATATGATAATATAGGCGATTTTGAGGTAAAAGTAAATGGTAATAAAAATAGAAGTTTTGATAAGATTTCTGATGCTTATGATA
>CAKZKZ010000330.1 GCA_937124495.1 uncultured Dokdonia sp.
CTCCAGTCCACCTTGTTCACAACGTTTTTTTATTTCCACCCATTGTTCTTTAGAAAACTCCATCCGTTTCCAATAATCAAAACGGGTAGCATCTTGATCTGACCATTTAACTCTAAAGGGTTCATGAATACTGCTCTCTGCTTCGGCTATATGTGTTTGAAATTTAATCGCATCTATTCCTGTTCCAGAAAGAGCGTCTATATACTCATACACTTTTTGTATGCTTCCGTTATGCGCTTGCGCTATTTCTGCAATGATGAAAGGAATGTTTTTCATAGTAAAAGTATTCTTTATGTAAAAAGTGTTTTTATTTTCTTCTTTAAAAGGCGTTTTTTCAAGTGTAATTCCCAATATAATGTATGAAAATTATAATATGCTCCTTTCTTTACTTCTTCATATAACTCTCTATTGAGCTGGTCTTTATTTCTTGTCATTTTTATCTGTGCAAGAAATTTATTTTTATGTTTATTATATTCACTTTTATCAAATACGGCTGAGAACTGATCATAGGTTCCTAAGAGTTCTAGGGTAAGTTGTGTTCTCATACATTTATCACATTTTGAACAATTCTGATAGGTCGATTTTATAGCTTCATAGGTATCTACACACACATCCAAATAGTGTTGAGCAATGGATGAACTTGCAATAATTTTAGTCCGCTCAAATCTTGATATATCAGACAATGTATAATCTACCGTCAGACTTGAAGAACTGAGTAAATGAACACAAAAGTTATTCAAATATATTTTATCAATCCCATAGCGTTCTTTGTATCCTTCTTTCTGTCCTGTGCTATAACTGTAATAGTTTATGACTGGATGCAATATATGTACACAGGCAATTTGTAAAAATGAGTGATTATCTTGAAATTTCTGCTTGGTAAATTCGCTTAGATTTGTGTCTACTCGCACCAACTTTTCTCCGAATTCAGACGCTGCTTTACGCGCATTTGAATATCGAAAACCTGCAATCTCGGTCGTTTTTTCTTGTAGGAACTTCCCATGAGAACCTGCATTAAAAAAGGTCAAATATGCTATTTCTTTTTCTGTTTGAAGTAATGTTGAAAGGCTATCGACTCCGCAAGAAAAACCTGTTGCATAGCGCTCTTCAGTCACGCTAGATTTCATAGTAATTGTTGCTGCTTTGATACTCGGGATATACGTAGTTTCATACGCCGCTGCCATAGTAGGCAGCAACTCTTCTCGAATATTTTTTAGTAATACCGCACACACAGGGTTTCTGGACTCAATATCCATTTCTTTTTCAAAAGATAACGGAAGCATCCCTATCAAAGCGGCATTATAGATAGATGCGGTATCTGTGTATGTGATTTCTTCATGAATCGTAAAGTGTACGATGTGCTCATCTTGATCTATGGATATAGGTATCTTGACAACCGTTTGTTGTGGAGTATGCGTTATAGAATAATCACCTATATATATCATACGTGCTTCTTATTGTATACTATTATATGCCTTTACGACGCGTTTCTTAATCTTCATATACTCCAATTCTTTCGCTGCCTTCACACTATTCAACGTAAACGCATTATGTATCATTTCTTTATTCTCAAGTGCTGTCTTTATTAAAGAAGCAATATGCTTTTCTTGTAAAGGTTCTTCTATGAGAAGTCCATTTTCAGAAGAAGATATCACATCTTCTGAAGCACCGCCGGGATTAGACTGTATCGGAAACGCTCCCAGGCAGATGGCTTCTAATAATGTGTTTGGCATCCCATCAGAAATACTGTTTCCTATAGAGATTAGAGATGCTCCCATCAATTCAAATAACGCTTTATGTGGGATAGCGGATAAAAATTGAAACCCTGTTTCCTCCTCTTGAAATGCTTGTTGCAACGCAGGAGTACTCCCATACACAACAACCTTCATTTTTTCTGGCAGGTCTAAGATGCGTACCGCATTTAAAACAACACTCGCTTTCCCTAGTTCATTCTCATATCCTTTTACTAAAATAATGTTTCGCTTCTCTACGGGTTGTATATATTTCTTTAATGCTTCCAAATGATATCCTCCACCTCCGGGAAAAACGCCTAGAAATTGACCTTTAAAGCCATTCGCACTTGCTATCTTGAAATCTCGATGACAATCTGCAAATAAATAATCAACTCTCTTGAGGATTTTAGGAACTGTTATATCGTAATCAGGTTTATTACTCTTGTTAAACAAATCACTTCCCCAAGAAGAATACACCCAAGGAATCGTATTGGTTTTCATCACCTCATACATAGGCACACACGTCGTATATAATGCAAAACTGTGAATGATATCAGGTTGAATTTCTTCTACTGCTTTTGCAAATCCAATGGATATTTTTACATCAAATTTTTCTGATAGTCTCTGATATAACTTTGGGAATTTTCGTTTTAAAAAATACCGTCCTTTCTTCTTTAGGAATCCTTTTTTCCAATCTGTAATTTGCTGTATCCAAGATAAAGAAGGAATATATCCTTGATCTTTTATGTCAAACCAATACACTTCATGACCGCTATCTTCCAATTGGGTAACCCAACGGCGAAAATGTATCGAATTCATTGAGACCATGAGTATTTTCATAGCGAAGATAAAAGGTTCATTGTACACACGATGGTAGCCGCATTCCTATCAAAAGAATAGTGATAAGGTCTATTACGGTGCTTTCCAATAATCGTTTCTAGTAATTTACTATTTGCTTCTTCTAGAGATATAAACTGTGGAGTTCTTTTTTGCAATGCTTTTTTTACACTTGTTTTGAAAGTTTTCTCTTCTGGGTGTGGTTGTACTACCAATTGTATGACCTCATCTGCCCAAACGCCTTCATCTAACTGAAAACAAAAGGCAGTGATCGCATTCAGTGTGCTCACACACGTAATCTTTTCTGTTGGTTGATTCAGTGCTACATAGGCGTCTACACTTGGAAGAATTCCCCAATCCTGATGCGTATTTACTTGTGTTTTTTTATGCTTTCGCGAAAGCTTAATATACTCAAAATTAACGCGTTCTAATGTATGATGATAGGGTGCTGTACTCTCTTTAGATCTATAGAATTTAGGATGCCATTGGTGTAATAACAGTACTTCTTCTTGATTGAAATGCACTGGAATTCCTTTATGGCGCAATCGCACATGCACATCGGTATCTTCAGATCCCCAACCATGATAAAACTCATCAAAACCATTAATTTCTTTAAGAATAGCCGTTGGAAATAAGGTCATCCCTGTGGCTTCCTCATTAGTATAAAACTTTACCTCATACTCATCAAAGGGTTTTTCTATAATGCTTTCTTCCTCGGTAAGGATACCTACGTTAAAATACGTTACCTCAGCAGGATGTAGATGCTTCTGGATCTTTTGCACAAAATCAGGATGAAACAGCATATCCATATCTGCCACCATAAAATAAGGTGTATCGCATTGCTTTAAGGCTATATTTATCGCTCTTGTTTTTTGCCATAATTGTCCTTGTGTTGGACAAAGCATAAGGTGTACTTTTTCTAATGAGTCCGTATAGGCTTGAAATTCTTTTTGATAGGTTACGTCACTTCCATAATCTACTACGACAACCTGTACTTGTTCATTGAGTTGCACAGCAATAGAACCCAGTGTACGCTTTACAGTCGCTAGGTTTCTATTACGATTTGGAATAACGACAGTTAGATTCATGATAGTGCATTGAATTGATCTGCTACATACGCAGGCGAAAAATAATACAGTAAAGTGTCTACATCTTCTACCTCTAATGTTAATTGACCCTTTTTTGATTTCCAGTGAGTGTATATTTCTCTTAAATGATTTTTGATAGTTGGCACATCATCTATTTCTGCCCAATAAGGATATGATTTTCCTAATAGTCGTTTGGTCTCACTTTTATACGGACTTAATAGAAGTATAGGAGTATCTGCTTTTATACAATGTGGAACTTTACCTGGTAAGAAAGGGCTGAAAGGTCCTTTTGCTTCTAGCACAACATTAATAGACGTTTTATACTGCATTGATAAAACACTATCAAAATTCATATAGTCAGGATGCACATATATGGTGGCATGCTCTTTTGAAAGATCTTCCAATGCTTCATGAAAAATAGATCTAGTTCCTAGAAAAATGAGACTAGCGTCTTTTCCAAAATCACTATTTTCTAGTGCAAGTTCGCAAAAGGCATTTGCCAAAGCCATAGGGTTGCGGGCGCTCATCATAGAGCCTGCATGAAGTATATTAAATCGAGTGGCATCAAAGAATTCTGGCGTTTGCTCTCCGACTGAAATATCAGGAATTTGATGCGGAATTACAATGGCTTTTCCTTTTGCATTATGATAATAGCTTTCCATCCAATCTCCAAGGTATTGGCTAGGATACATCATATACGTAGCACTTTCTGAAATTTTTAGAAAGAATTTTCTTTTAAATTGATGCCCTGGCTCTACCCAATCATACGGTCTAGGATACGAATGTTGAGGATATGGATCATGAATGTATGCAATAAATTTATCATGCCAGCTCGGTGATATAGCCAACGCCATATGTGCTCTAAAACTGCCTGCATAACTAAGCGCTAGCACCCAATCATATGCTTCTGGTTTTTCTTTATCAAGAGCTTCTTTAATGCTCGCTACATCATAGGTATGTGCATACGAAAATCCTCTACGCGCTTCTGTTTTTTTATGTAAAGAAATCCCTAAGGTTCTTTTAATGAGAAGTTGCGTTTTTGAAAGTAGGTAATAAATGCTTGTTCTTTTCTCTTTTATAGCGACTGTCGCGGCATTTTTAATCTGTATCTCTTTTCTAGAATAATGAAGGATTTTCAAATCATAACCACACGCCAGTAAACTCTCTACTAGAGCCAAACTTGTTTTTGCACCACTGCTAGCATCTACATCTAGTGTATCTGCAACTATTAATATTCGTAATGGTGTACTCACAAGTTTTAGACTAAATTAATACTAATTATATCTTAGATAGTTTATATAAGCACGTTTTGCTTTATAAAGTGCCAATCTATATTTTTCTATTTTATTTTTAGGAACTCTAGCTTTCGTTTCAACAAATAACTTAGAAACTTCAGACTTCCAGTTATCGTCTAACCAAGCATTAAAATACGTAGGATTGCAGCCATTGGTATACCAAGCTTGAGCCTCTTTACTTTGTTCATTTTTAAACACATGAAAAGCAGGATAATGTGTGTCTATATAAATATCGATTCCTAATACTTCTGCTCGCGTACAAATATGTCTATCTTCTCCAGCATAAGGCATATTTTGAATACGCTTAAAATTCAGGCCTTTTTCCATAGCCTTTTTAGTAAGCAGTGTGCATGCTCCGCCAGCGCCTACTTTATACGTTCCTGGGTTTTGGAGTTGTAATATCGTCTCTGGGTACATATAATCCCAAGAATGCACATCCCAACAATTAGGTTTTGCAAAATTTTGATCATGAAAAACAGTCCAAAATACTTCAAACACAAAATCTTTATTGCATTGTATGAGGTGCTGTAATAGATTAGGATGTAATACCAGATCTGCATCTAAAAGAAATAGGTAGTCATAGTTTTCTTCCAGAGCATACGATATTGCTTTATTTTTAATACTCGTAATTCTATCTGTAAGAGATCGATTCCAGTTGTGCGTTTTATAATTAGAACTATCCTGTAACCAGTCTCTTTCTACGTTTACACTTGGATGTTTTTGTTCAAAGTCTTTAAGAAACTGAATTGATTTTTCTTCATTATTATCATCATACAAAAGAACATCTAATTGAATTCCCTTTGTATCTAATGCTAACCAAGAAGGAAGCACCACTTCTAGGACTTCTTTGGACTTACATAAAGATGAAAATACCAATACTTTTTTCATTTGTTGTTCAATGTAAATTATACAATAGAATTATAGTAAAAAATCAAATTGATGCAGTGTGTCGATAGCCTATTTTACTGCCTAATGTTAGCATACATTGTTTACTATATACCACAAGATAAATATAATCTTTACGCACGAATAAGTGTAATCCAATAGGCATAAATCCTATTTAATTCAAAAACAAATCTAACTCTATCTAGTTTATACAAGTGCATAAAAAGTTTTTTAAGATCCAGTCTCATACGATAAAAAACACCTGTAGCCATTTTAGAATTGTTTTTTCTCAATAGAATTAATTGAACCATTGTCTGGCCTTTTCCTCTAGCCATCCTGTACAAGTAGGATTTTGTAAGCCGATCTTTAGGGATAAAATGCTCAAAAGTATTATCGCACATCTGTCTAATTTTATATCCTTTAGCGACTGCATATTCACACATTTCTGAATCTCCACCAGAGGATAAACTTTTCCCTTTTCTGTCTGTCATTTTAGGTTGGAAGTCATCAAAAATAGATTTTCTAAAACACATTCCTGCCCCATACACATTGGTCACATCTCCATCTCTTCTACACCCTAATGCATAAATACTCTTAAATTTTTCAAACCAACGAGGTGGGTCAATTTCACACGCCTCTACACCATTACCTCCAACAACACCATACGTATCATTTTCTTCTAGAAAACCATATAGCCTTTTTACATACTGAGTATTTAACCAATTATCATCATCACAAAAAAGAATGGTATCATACTGAGCAGTATCTATACCTTTTTTCCTTGCATAATTGAGTCCTGCTTTTGTTTCACTTACAATGGTAGCATTAGGAAATTCGGCATCAGCTATAAGCTTTTGGGCTAATGCGACACTCGTATCTGTACTGGCATTATCGACAAGAATTAATTCCCAAGAAATACCCTCAAGCCCTTCTTGAAGAAAAATACTATTCATGGTAGGACCTATACGCTCACTGCTATTATAAAAGCAAATAATTACAGAAATTCCTTTTTCTTGCTTCATGCTCATTTCGATGTATTTTTAGGTATATAATTAAATCTATTTTTAAGTTTAAGAAATTGTTTTTCTATAAGGATAAAAGAGAGCCACGAAATTACAATAACAAGTATCGAGTTTTCGGCAATTATCAATAACATTTTATATTTTACATTAAAAAAATCAGGCAATAGAGGATTAAAGTATACATCAATATACTTTTTTGTGATCATACTAGGAATAATATTATGGTATAAATATATCCCATAACTTATTTTCCCTATAAAAATCAATATCCTATTATTTAAAATGAATGTTCCTCTAAGTTTATCTGTTTGATGATATATGTATATATAACAAATAAGCCAGAGTGTTAAGATAGATACTGTAGTTCGTACAGATAAGACCATCCACTGTTTTATAGTTACACTATATAGAAAATAAAAGAAAACAATAATGGCAACAATAGAGAGTCGTTTAAAATACAGAGGCACTTTCTCTTTTTTATAGGTAATCCCCCAAGCCAGTAACGATCCAAGTCCAAAAGCATCAAAACAAGTAAACGTCAGTATTCTGCTCATCTTTAGTCCACTCACTAATAACTGACTCCCAATGCCTATAACAATAAAGCATAAGATTACAGGGAGTATATATTTTCTATTAACTAATAAAACTAACCAAGGCCATATTAAATAGTATTGCTCTTCTACAGCTAGAGACCACAAATGAGGCAGCATGACATCCCAAGATTGCTGGCTAAAGAAATAAAAATTTGACGTATACGTAGCATAATATATAAACGGATCTTTAATAGAAGTTCCACTATATGCTGTAACTATATATACTGCTATAATCGTAAGATAATAAATAGGGAAAATACGCAGCGATCTCCGTATGTAAAAATTCTTTAAAACTGTAAAAGTAGATGTGTTCTGAACTACAGCTTTATCACGATTATCAAGTAGTATTTTTGATATTAAAAAGCCACTCAACACAAAAAAGATATCTACCCCAATTTGCCCATTAGGTATCCTATTAAATATATTTTGATTAGGTAACCAGTGACTTATAATCACCATGATAACAGCGATTGCTCTTACACTATCTAGTTGTTTAATATACTGCATACTTATAGTCGCTTTTTCAAAAACGTGGCATGTGGCCGCATCTTATCATAATAACCTAGCTTCAATTTATGTTTAAAAAAGCGCTTTATCAGAATCACTCTATTTAAAAGCTCAAAACAGAAAACAATCGTTACTTCACAAAAGTTCACATACCGCAAAGTACTTGCTTTTTTTGCTAATTGAAAAGCAGCTGCCATCTTATTCGTTTTTAAAGAATGTGCGATCAATGTTCTGTATACTAAATAGCGATATTTTTGTTTAAGAAAGTGCATTTGAAAACTCGAAAACAATGGATTCTCAATAGACTGAATTGCTTTAAAGATATGCATACTATAGACGTTTGTTGTCTTAGAAGAAGCTATAGAATCTTTAACATCTAGTCGGTATAGTGTATCTGCGTCGGTGATCATGTATTTGACCTTAGGCAAACTACAGAGTGCTCGCACGTGTAATTCCCAATCTTGCCAAGCTTTAAGCGATTGATTCCATCCTCCTATATGCAGTAGAAATTCTTTTTTCCACAAAACTCCTGATGTATGCCAAGGCATGTCTTGATCCAAAAATCGAATAACATATGCCGCTACATCTTCGTTATCATGAGATATATTCCATAAGATATCACTATCGCCTTTTTTATCTTTAAACGTAGCTGTTAAGAATAATAACATCTCGTATTCTGCATATTGTAAAGCGCAAGAATATCTACTTGCAATACAGAAATCATGTAACAAATCATCAGAATCTAAGAACATCACCCAATCTGAGGTAGCTTTTTCCAACCCCATTTGCCTTGCTCCATTACCGCCTGATGTATACGCTTGCTCTCTTTGAAATAGGTGTATTCTTGAGTCCGCTTTCGCGAAAGCGGATACAACAGCAATAGTCGCATCGGTACTTCCATCATCTACCACAATACATTCCCAATCTGGACTTGTTTGCGCCACAACAGATTGAAGCGTCTCTTTGATAAGTGTCGCTCTATTATAAGATGGAATGATGATAGAAATCAATATATAAGGTGTTTAGGTATACAATTTAAAATAATCTTCAGCAACTTTCTGAATATCAAAATGTGTTTTCACATGAGTCACCGCTTTTTCTTTCATAGAAGTCAAAAGATCATTGTCTAGCATCAACTTCTCAACAGCCGCAGTCATAGCATGTACATCTCTATCTGGGACAATAAACCCTGTATTCCCTTGATCTATTGTCTCTGGAAACCCTCCTGAATCAAAACCAATGACAGGGACTCCTGACGCTTGAGCTTCTAGTGATACAATCCCTAAAGCTTCTCGTCGTTGTTTTTCATTATAGGTACTTGTCATTAAAAATACATCACTCGCTGCAAGTGCAATTTTAATCTCTTCTTGAGTTTGAAATCCTAATAATGACACATGATCTTGAAGATGTAATGTGGCAATAGTTTGTGTCAACGTTTCCATTAATTCGCCGTATCCAATAATCGTATAATGCACATCATATCCTTTGTCTACAAGTTGTTTTACGACTTGAATTCCGTAAATATGACCTTTCAAAGGAATTAATCTTCCTATACTAATCATTTTAAAAGTAATATTCGGTTTTTTAACTGTTTCTTTATGTATAAAATACGAAGTATCTATCCCTACTGGCACTACAGTAATAGCTTCTGAATTAAACCCCTTTTCAATTAATTGATCTTTGAGAAA
>CAKZKZ010000331.1 GCA_937124495.1 uncultured Dokdonia sp.
AGAATGGCTTTTCGTTCTGGAGCTTTCACACCAAAAAAAGAATACCGATTCCTCATATAAACCTTCATCTCTAGTGCCTGTGTAGGATTTGCAGCAGCAGTGAGTTGAGTGATGAGATCAGGAACGAAGTTCATTTATAAATGACTAATTATATAATACTTTAATTTCACACACCCTTTAGTTCCCTCTTTTTAGAGGAGAAACTGTTATGCATTATTGTCGGGACTTCGGTACTATTTTCTTTCTGCCTTTCGGCGAAATCAAATCACTTAGTCGCCTTACTTTGTTTTTTTATAGTGTTTTATGTTTTTAAAGGATTTTTTACTTCCAACATCAAACAAATTCTAAATCACAAAATGCTTCCATCTTCCAACACTTAACTATTTATATCTAGTCTATATTCTCTTTTCTTTTTATTCTAAAAATTAAAATCCAACAGCAGTATCATCACCACGGCGGTCTGCGCCACCTTCTAGTGTACCGTCAGGTAAAACCAGAATACCATCTACTTTTCCAATAACGGGAGATACTTTTTCATTAGGCACGTAGCCTTTGCCTTTTAAACTTTCAAGAAGTTGTGTATCAAAACTTTCAGGTTCAAACATCACGATATCTGGTAACCATTGGTGGTGGAAACGTGGAGCGTTCACCGCTTCTTGCATTCCCATGTCAAATTCATGTACATTCAAGATAGTTTGTAATACAGAAGTAATAATCGTTGATCCTCCAGGTGTTCCAACAGTCATCCAGAATTTACCATCTTTTTCTACAAGTGTTGGTGTCATACTTGAAAGCATTCGTTTGCCAGGAGCAATCTCATTGGCTTTAGCTCCAAGGAGTCCAAACATATTAGGCACACCAGCTTTTGAAGAAAAGTCATCCATTTCATTATTTAAGAAGAATCCAAGCTCGTCTACATATAATTTAGAACCAAAAGCACCATTTAAAGTGGTCGTTACGGCAATAGCATTTCCAAACTGATCTACGATAGAGTAGTGAGTAGTTTCCATGCTTTCATACCCTGGTAATTCACTGTGATTTATTTCGCTAGAAGGCGTTGCTTTGTCCCAAGAGAAGGAATCCATTCTGTTGGTGCTATACGCATCTGAAATTAGTGTTTCGATAGGAATATCTACAAAATCTGGATCCCCTAAGTAAAAACTACGATCGGCATAGGCACGACGCTCGGCTTCGGTAATCACTTGAATTGCTTTTTCAGAGTTATGTCCATAATCGGATAGATCATACGGTTCTACCATTTGCATGATTTGTGCAAGGCAAACCCCTCCACTTGATGGCGGACTCATCGAGATTACCTTCAGATTATCGTATTCAAAAGTTACAGGGGTACGCCACTGCGCTTCGTATGCTTTCAAGTCATCTACGGTCATAATACCTCCCTTGGCTTGTAAATAGTCAACCATCTTCTGACCTGTCTCTCCGCCATAAAACTCGGCTTTACCATTTTCGATAATACGTTCTAAGGTTTCGGCTAGTGCAGGGTTTTTTACAGTTTCCGCTTTCGCGAAAGCGGTGCTATACAGCATTGTACTATCTTCATTGACACGGTTAAAGACTTCGCTATATTTTTTAAAACGTCCTGCTTGCTTTTCGGTGACGACATATCCATTTCTTGCTAAATCGACCACAGGTTGTAATAACTTTTCTATGGGCATGGTACCGAATTTTTCATGGGCTGCAAAGATGCCGGAGATAGTGCCAGGTACACCAACAGCCATGGCACCTTCTGTGCTCAGGTTTGGAATGACGTTCTCTTCTTCATCTAAATACATATCTCTATCTGCAGCGTTTGGTGCTTTCTCGCGATAGTCTAAGGCGCCTACATCGCCATTTGCAGTGCGATAAACCATAAAGCCACCACCACCTAAATTTCCTGCATACGGATAGGTGACTGCAAGGGCCATTTCTGTCGCGACCATAGCATCAAAGGCATT
>CAKZKZ010000332.1 GCA_937124495.1 uncultured Dokdonia sp.
TCCAACAAGGGTAATTCTCCCGATAATTGATTTAACCAATATTCTCTACCTTGCTGATGACTTTCCTCTTCTAATTGAGATAATTGCCATGCAGAATAATCTTTGTACTGGATTCTCAATTCTTCAAGCTCTGGCTCTGCTCCTGATTTATATGCTTTATAGTAGCTAAGTACATCTTTAGATAACACTCCCATTGACCAACCATCACTGACAATATGGTGCATGTTGAAGTAAAAAACATACCTGTCGTCTTCCGTTTGTAATAAACTTGCTCTGAATAGCGGACCTTGTTCTAAATTAAAAACCTTAAAACTATCTTTTTCAATATAGACGCGTACCTTATCTTCTTTCATAGGATCATCCCGATAATCTTGGTAGCCTATCTCAAACCCTAAATCTTCTCTCTCTAATATCCACTGCTTAACATCTCCCTCTTCATTCTCTTTAAAAATGGTGCGCAAAATCTCATGACGATCTATAGTCGATTCTATCGCTCGCTTAAAGCTCTCTATATCATAATCACCCGTTAATAAAATAGACCTGGGCATATTATAAGCCGCTGAACCACCTGCAAATTGTGAAAGTACCCATAACCTACGTTGAGCATCTGAAATGGAATAACAACTAGTAATATCAGTTTTCGGAATTTTCATATCAGAATCTTTAGAATGAAGTTTTAAAAAAGCAATGATTTGTTCTCGTTGATTTTTAATCTGAGCCATTAAAGAATCCGGCAATTTATTATCGTCTTCAAACAGCAATTTCAATTTTCCATCAACAGACAGTACAATTTCTACATTCCTTTTATGAAGTTCATCAAATATTTCGATAATTTTTTTCATTTGGAAATATTAGTATTTGAAGAAATATTATGCTTTTTATCGGCTCTTAGAATTTTAATCCCCATCAAATCCATAAGATCACAGTGATTTATGATCTCTTTATAGCAACCATTCATTGCGTTTTTTTCTGAAAAGGTTAATACTTCATCTTTAATCCTGTCGTTCCATATGACAAAAGGCACAGGATCAACAGAATGCGCATCTCTCCTCTTATCTTTATAATCTAATAAATTAATATTCGTATAATGGTCTGGAGAAATCATAACAGACCCAAGTTCATCAGTCTCATTTCGAAATAAATGGAATACTGGACCTAGAATGTGTTTATCAATCTGCTCAATCGAAAAGATTTTCTTCTCAAGATCATTTAGGTGGGATGCCTCATCTGGTCCATTTATATGACAGTAAATAAAATCGTAGTCTCCTTTTTCAAACTGTTCTACCAGAAGTTTTCCTTTTCCTGCATAATCGGTATCCCAATTACTATTACCAATTTTATAAAAATCTAACCCCATCTTTCTACTAAAACCATTTAAAAAATCCATATTTCCAATTATACACCCCTTCAGGTTTTCTGAAAATTTTGGTAAATCGATTGAATGAGAATAACCCCATGGAAAAATCCCGTTAATTTCTCTCCCTTTTAGTTTTTGACTTACGAAATTTACGTACTCATTTATTCGATCTACAAAAGGGTGCTTAACTGAAGCTGTTATTAAATTTTGATCGGCAAAATTTCTACCCTGCTCTTCATGAGGTTCCCAATATTTCAGTTCAAAATCTAAGCGTCCCACATTTTTGATAATTAGTGAATTTCGAAAATCGGAATTATTATACAATCGAAATTCAGGGAATACCTTATCAGTAGATTCATTAATATATTTAATTATAGATTTCGCACTAGTTGTATCAATAGAATTCCCGCTGTAACTGGTCAAAACATGATCGTCATCAAAATGTACCAAGTTTACTCTAAAGATCAGATCATTGGCATTAACTTCAATATCATCAGGAACCTCAAAATAGCTCCTCCCGAGTGGAAAGTATTTGTATGGGTCATATCCTAAAAGCCCCAACTGAGCAACTACACTATCTTTAGGAAGATCGGAATATAGCGTTTGTAACCGTCCAATACCAGAGCGTTCAGTTATCTTATCTAAATGTGGCGTTTCCGCTATTTCTAAAGGAGATTTACCATTTAATCTGAAATGATCTGATGCTCCATCCATGATAATCATAATATGGACCTTTCGTTTGCTCTTTGTATTTTTCAAATTCGTCATGAAACTATAGTTTTAATAATTTATCCGAGTTTTTCCAGCCTGAATCCCCAGAAATCATCAATATTTTTCCAGTAATTCCCATTTCAGATATGGCTTTCATTGTTCCTTGAAACACCGCTCCAGTTTGGATACCAACATAAAACCCCTGTTTTTTAAGTACTCTGACACCTTCAAAAGCCATACTAAGGTCAATCTCTGCGAGATAGTCCAAGGATTTTAAGTCATGAAGCTCCTTAATAAATGGGGTAACATAGTCCCCATCAACAAACGACCCTGTTCCAGGGATTTTAGTCCCACTCGAAGAAGTGATCGCGATTAATTTAATATTAGATTTTTTCTCTCTCAAAAACTTTGCAATTCCACTCAAGGTTCCTCCTGATCCAAGAGAAAAGGCGATCGCATCCACATCAGGAATACTTTTTAGAATTTCAGGACCAGTAGTTGTATAATGAGTTTCTGGATTAACCCAATTGTGAAGTTGGTCTAAGAAACAATATTTATTTTTGTCACTTTCTATTAATTCTCGACAATAGTGATTGCCCTCAATTGTAAAATCACCTACTTGACTCAAATCCGCGCCAAAATAATTAATAAACTTTCGTTTATCCTCCGTTAATTTAGAACCACTAATTACTTTAACAGGAAACCCTAAAATTTGTCCGAAATAACTCAAGGAACAAGCATAACTGCCACTTGAAGCATCTAGGATTGTTTTTCCTTTTATTAACCTTCCTTCTTTAATTTCATTATTAATAATTCCCAAAGCAGTCCTGTCTTTTATACTTCCTGTTGGATTTTCTCCTTCCAATTTCATAAAAAGTTCAAGATCTGCTCTTTCCTTATTACTCACCTTAACAATTGGTGTATTGCCAATTTTGTTTAAAAAACTATCAAATATTTTCATCATTGTTTAATTTTGTGTTCACACTTCTATTGATTTATAAGAATTCCCTTCCTTATTTCGTGCATCATTAAGCCTGATATACACTTCTATATTTTTGGCTAATTTTTCAACCGTTGGGTAAAAAAATGCATCTTCGATTTTTATTCTAATTCCGAATTTTTGAGTGATTCTATTTACCATTGTCATTAAATTCAAACTATGTCCTCCTAAAGCAAAAAAGTCATCTACTATGCTTATATTTTTCCGTCCTAATACTTCTTCCCATATCTCAGTCAGTTTCCTTTCTGTTTCGTTTCTGGGAGATACATACTGAACTCCTATTGACATTTCCAATTCTCCAGATTTTGATAAAGTCTTTTTGTCGATTTTTCCATTTGATAATAGCGGCATTTCCTCTACCTTAAAAAAATATGTCGGCAACATATAATTTGGTAATTTATCTTTTAAACTTATTCGTAAATCCCCAAAATTCAACTCTTCATTTGAAGTTACATATGCAGTCAATACATTCTCCTTATTACCTTTATTGATGGCAATTACAGCAGCACTTTCTATTCCTGCTTGATTTAATAGAATTGATTCAATTTCCCCTAATTCAATCCTGTATCCCCTGATTTTCACTTGTTGATCAGTCCTACCGATATACTCAATGTTTCCATCCTCTAACCATCTTCCTAAATCACCCGTCTTATAGGCACGTTCTCCGTTACAGAATGGGTTTTCAATAAATTTTTCTTCTGTGAGTTTATCCAAGTTTAAATAACCCCTTGCGACCTTTTTTCCTGCTATCAGTATCTCACCTATAACTCCTATCGGAGCCACCTCATATGCTTCGTTTACTATATAGATTTGTACGTTTCCAATTGGCTTTCCAATAGGAATTGTCTTCTTTGATCCATTATTCTCAACAAAATCAAATGCATATGTTGTTGAAGCTATTGTAGCCTCTGTCGGTCCATATTTATTGAAGAACTGAAACTTATCACCCCATTTTTTTGCAAGAGTAAAAGAACAAATATCCCCTCCTGAAGCGATTCTTTTAAGCGATTCAAATTCTTCAAATTCTATTGTATTCAAAAAATTCGGCACTGCATTAATATGAGTAATATTATTGTTATTCAAATAATTGGAAAACATTTCATGGTCTATAAGGACTTCTTTTGTAACTACAAATAATCTTGCGCCATTCGTTAATGCTATAAAGATTTGTTCTATTGATGCGTCGAATGTGATTTCAGAAAATAGTAATATTCTTTCTTGTTGTTTTATTTTAAAAAAATCGGATTGGTATTGAATATGTAAGCCTATTGAATTATGTTCAATCATCACACCTTTGGGTCTTCCTGTCGACCCAGATGTATAAATAACATATGCTAGATGATCTGGTTTTAGTGCTGTGCTTAGTTTATCAGTGGAGTAAGTCTCTTGTGATTCTTTGAATTTTGTTAATTCATCTTCATCTATACAAACCTTGCAATTACTATCTTCCAATATATAAGTGATACGTTCAGAGGGATAAGATGGATCAATTGGTACATAAGCCCCGGATGATTTGAGTACTCCTAGTATTGAAATAATCATCCACTCACTTCTACCTAGCTTTATTCCAACCAACTCATCTGGTTCAATCTTATAATGTTCGTTCAAATAATGAGCCAGTTGATTAGATACTTCATCCAACTCCTTATACGTTAGCTCCTTTTCGTCAAAAACAATTGCTACGTTATCTGGAGTCTTTAAAACCTGTAACTCAAATAAATCTACAATCGTCTTATCACTCTCGCAATCTACTTTTGTGTCATTGAAGCCTTCTAGTAATTCCTGCTTCTCTAAGGAGGATAAGTACTCTATTGTTGAAACCTCTTGCTCTGGTTGTTTCAATAACTTTGATAAGAGTTCCTTGTAATGACTCATCAAGCCTCTAATCATTCTTTCTTCGTAAACATCCTGATTATAATTAACTATAAATGATATGCTATCTCCTACTTCTCTAAAAGTCAGTGTTAAATCAAATTTTGATAAACTTGCTCCATGATCAACTATCTGGCTAACCATAGTGTCATCCAATTTATCACCTTCTCTTTTATCCTCTACATTTTGAAGGGTCAACATTACATCAAAAATAGCGCTACGACTTGTGTCTCTCCTTAACTTCAAATCTTCTACCAACCTATCAAATGGGTAACTTTGATGTGCATAGGATAACAAAGTTGATTCTTTTACTTTTCTATAAACATCCCTAAAACTTTCTTCTGGGTCGATCTTGTTTCTAAGGACTAGCGTGTTTACATAAAAACCTATCTGCTTCTCTAAATCAGAGTGATCTCTTCCCGCAACAGGTGTACCTATTATAATGTCCTTATTAGAAGTGTACCTATAGAACATAACATTCCAGCTGGCTAACAAGCCCATAAATAAACTTCCTCCTTCTTGCTGACTAAATTTCTTTAAATCTTGTGTTACTTCTTCAGAAAGATATGTTCCTAGAATTCGCCCCCCATGACTCTTTATCGCAGGACGAAATTTGTTACTCGGTAAGTCCAACAAAGGCAGTTCTCCTGACAATAGATTTACCCAATATTCTCTATCTTGTTGATGGCTCTCC
>CAKZKZ010000333.1 GCA_937124495.1 uncultured Dokdonia sp.
AGCGATAGTGTCTGCATTCACTGCAGAAGATTTGGGAGATACTTCGTTTAAAGAAGACTATCAATTAAAATACGCTTATAAAGCAGGTGCCATGGCAAACGGAATTGCCTCTACCGATATGGTGATCGCATTGGGAAGAAGCCAAATGATGGGCTCTTTTGGTGCGGCAGGAATGATTCCTTCACGTGTTAAAGAAGCTATTGCAACGATTCAGAAGGCTTTACCTACGCAAGCCTATGCGTGTAATCTGATCCATAGTCCTATAGAAAAAGCCCTGGAAGAAGGTGCGGTAAACTTGTATATAGAACACGGGGTAAAAGTAGTAGAAGCTTCGGCGTATATGAATTTATCAGAGCAAATTGTAAAATATAGAGCTGTAGGGTTGAGTCTAGACGCTCAAGGCGAAATTGTTATTGGTAATAAAGTGATTGGTAAAGTTTCTAGAAAGGAAGTCGCGCAACGTTTTATGTCGCCAGCTCCACTTCAATTTTTAGATAAGCTATTGGCTGCTGGGGAAATTACACAACAACACTATGAGCTTGCTCAAAAAGTGCCAATGGCAGATGATATTACCGTAGAAGCAGATTCTGGAGGACATACAGATAATCGTCCTTTGGTAGTTTTATTCCCGATCATCTTACAATTAAGAGATGAGCTTCAGGCAACATACAACTACAAGAAGCAAATTAGAGTAGGTGCTGCGGGAGGAATAGGAACTCCTGCTTCTGCTTTGGCTGCTTTTTCTATGGGTGCTGCTTATCTAGTTACAGGCTCAATCAATCAAGCCTGTGTAGAATCGGGAACTTCTGATACTGTGAAAGAATTGCTTTCCAAAGTTGCGTCTACAGATGTGACGATGGCACCTGCTTCAGATATGTTTGAGCTGGGTGTAGAATTACAAGTATTAAAACGCGGAACGTTGTTTGGCGCTAGAGCTAAGAAGTTATATGAAGTATATATACGTTATGATGGGATTGATGATATTCCTACAGAAGAACGATTAAAGTTGGAAACAAAAACCTTTAAAATGCCTTTAGAACAGGTCTGGGAAGGTTGCATACGCTTCTTTGAGGAAAGAGATCCAGAACAAATAGAAAAAGCAAAGGGGAACCCAAAACGTAAAATGGCGTTGATTTTTCGTTGGTATCTAGGGTTGTCTTCCAATTGGGCGAATGCAGGAGTTCCAGATAGAGTGATGGATTATCAAATTTGGTGTGGTCCTGCTATGGGCGCCTTTAATGAGTGGACAAAAAACTCATATTTAAACCAAGCCAAAAATAGAAAAGTAGCTGATGTGGCAACTCATCTTTTAGAAGGTGCTGCTTATTTACATAGAATCAATACCATCAAAGATCAAGGTGTAGATTTGCCACTTGAGTTATTGCAGTTGGAGATTGAGGACAAACTTTCGGTAATGGTCTAATTAATAGTTTTGTCTTTTAATTCTACTGTTTTTAATATACTTATGGTTGAGGTTTCTAAAGTAGTTCTATGTATAAACACCATCGATATCCTCATGTCATTATACAACAGCCTATCTACTTTTATCAGAAATTAAAAACATTAAGAAAAGCATTTTAGACATTTATATTACACAGGGAAAAACACTTTTGTTAACATGGAAAAGACAAATTCTATCCTAGGTTCGAATCCTCTTTTGTAAAAAAAATCTATATACAAGACCATTTGAAACTAAATAAAATCACGATTTGTTGTACCTGTGTTGTACCCACCTTATAAAAAAAGCCTTCACATTTCTGTGAAGGCTTGATTTTCCTAGTAGCGAGAACGAGAATTGAACTCGTGACCTCCGGGTTATGAACCTGAAAATGTAAATTTTAAAATATTGATTATTAGTTTTTTATAAATACAGAGACTGTAAATCCCTACATTAAGCTGCATCTAATAGCATTTGAAACCCTACGTTAGAATAATTTATCTTTGTATAGCATATTCGTATTTTTAACTGTAAGCTAACTACCCTAATTTCAAACCCAAGGAAAAAGAACTTCTCTATCTCACGAAAGCGGGACTCAGTACCAGTGAGATTAGTAAAGTTTCAAATGCCTCTATATCTGCTGTAAAATCAACACGCTATCGTATACGTAAAAAGTTAGGTTTGGATTCCAATGCAGATATAATCGCACATCTAGAAACTAGCCTATCAAAACCCTAACCAAGGATGACGATTTTCTAACGAACTACTTCAACGTAATAGATGTTCCAATGAATAATGTGGGTTACACTCTTTACTGTCGTTCTGCGATTAAAGTGATGATATGCATTCATTTTCTTTTTTCGCTTAAAACGAAATAATAATTCCAACATAGTTTTAAGGTGCAGAATCGAAGCAGTTGCAAATTGGGAAGTACGGTTAGAGTTGAAAAAAAGCGTACTAGATGATAAAATAGTGGTCCTGTAGATCAGCATTTTATGTAGTATTCTACAGGTAGCAAAATGGTTGTAAAAAGGTATTAAATGAGTGTTAACTTCAGATAATAGTACATTTGTAACATTGTGGTACGAAAGATACAAAATATGAAGAAAACGCTATTCGTTGTTATAATCTGTTTATTGACATCTACGTTGTTAAACGCACAAGCAACAGATACCAATGCGCAAGGAGATAAGCAGCGTATTGAACACTTTAAACGTCAAATAGCACTGGCAACACCAGACTCTATTAAAGTGTCTTTAATATTAAAATACTCTGATACTATAGGATTATTTGATCTAGATGTTGCCCGTGAGATTGTTCTAGAGGCTAAAAATATTATTGATAGTAATAGATATGAGAGTAACTACTTTCAAAAACTGAAGGTAGAGGCCTTACAAAGCCTCACTAATTGCGCTTTATTCCAAGGGGATTTATCCGAAGCATTAAAATATGAACAGCAAACAATAGATTTATGCCTAGAAATTAAAGACACTCTGGGTTTAGGAAAAGCCTATACGGGCAGAGGTACCATCTTTCAAAAGAAAAACGACACCCTTAATGCTGAACGTTATTACAGAATGGCCATAGAGGTTCAAAAAGAAAAGAGTGACCCTTACGATTACGCTTATACCTACCATAAACTAGGGCATATCTATAATAGATACAGAAAACTAGATTCTGCGCGCTATTTTTTTTAGGCGCGCAAAAGAAATTAACCCCACAAATAGGGGTATTTTAAGCGCAAATGCAAATATTGGCACTTCCTATATTTATGAAGAAAAATATAAAGAAGCTATCGAAGTCCTTGAGAAAAGTATTGATTTTATAGATCCTGAAAACTTTTTTTATTTCAGTTCCATATATAATAACCTGGCAAGCTGCTATTTATCCTTAGATGACTACGATGAGGCATTAGTAGCTATAGATAATGCGATCAATTATTCTAATAAATTAGGAGAAAAAACACGATTGCGTGATCAATATGAGATGAAATTTCGAATAAATGAGCAAGCAGGTAGCTATCAAAATGCATTGGACGCACATAAAACCTATAAAGTATATGCAGATTCTTTGAACAATATTGATGAAATTAAACGTTTTACAGCACAAGAACTCAATTACAATTTTGAAAAAGAAAAAGAAGTTACGGCCATACAACTAAAAAACGAAACCACTAAAAAACGACTCTATTTCATTCTTTTCTTTACGGCACTTGCTTTGGGGCTTATCGCAATTTATAATATTTTAAAGAGTAAAAAACAGAAAGAATCCTTGGCCAAAAACCAAATTGAGTTAAAAGAAAAAGAACTTAAACTACAACAATTAGAAA
>CAKZKZ010000334.1 GCA_937124495.1 uncultured Dokdonia sp.
ATGATGATTTCCTCCCTTCTCCCCCCTGTATGTAATCCTAATTCAATGGCAGATTTCAACCAAGGCTTATATCTATTCCTTTTTGTTTTTTTGTCTTTACCTTCGTAAGAAATTCCATTTTCTGGTGTTATAGCTTTTAGAAGTGCTTTATATTCCCCTATAGTAATAGAATCATTACGCTTATTGACGGTTCTATTTCTTGCTTTAGAAAATGGATTAGCCATATTAAGCTCAAATTCAGTAATTGCCCACGCAAAGAAGCTTCTAAGGACTCCTATTTTATTATTGTAGGTTTTATTAGCATATTTCTTTTCATTCAAAAGATAGCTATGAAAATAGCCTACGTGGTCATCATTTATTTGAAGCATTCGTATGAGGGTTTTCTTTATCCCTTTTTTCTTTAATGCATCATTAAACTGTGTTAGCGATTTGAATACTTCTTTGATATGCTTTTGAGTACGTTCTTTTTTAAGATGATCCGCAACATCTATATTTTCTAAAAAAAGAATGTACGCAGATTGAGCGGATGCTAAATACACTTGATTGCGAGGTTGTTTTTTAGGAGTTAAAGATACATTCACATCTAGTATTTTTTCTTTCACCTCTTTTTCAAAAGCAATAGCCTCTACTACGGCATCAGTATAGGTTTCTGCCTTTAATGTTCTACTAATGGTTCCTTTAACGGTTCCTGGAATATGAAATCTGGCTTTAAAAACGTGTTTCTCTTTTGATTTACAAGTAGTATAGCTATAACCAGAAATACCACAACTAGCGTGTTTATATTTTGTTTTACCATCGACTTCAATAGCTTGTTCTGTCCAAGTAAAATACTTTTTACAATCATTATTAACACAATAGATCATTAGGCCTTTGTGCTTTTTACTTTTGATAGGTAACTTTTTATTTTTCATAATTCCTATCCTTTTAAAAGTTGTGCTGCAAGGCTTGACTTTTGTTCTACTTCTTTTATTAGGATGGATTCATATCGCTTAGTAGGCAAAAACTCATCATCTAATAGTAACAAATATCCTAAACGGTCATTATCCTGATAACAGGTATAAAGCTCTTCCCATTTCTCAGGATATTTTTTCTTTAATTCTTTGACAAGTGATTTGTCAATTTCCATATCGACCATAAATCGATGAACTACTTTTCTACCCGCAATAGTTTGGATTGGGATATGATGATCGCTTAACCATTTTGTGATGGTTCGCTGATCTGTAATTGGAAGAATATTTCTTAACTCTTTTAACTCATAGAATTTATTACTTTCCATACGAACTGAATTATAATACTGTGCAGGTTTTCAGTATATGGATGAATACTATGGGAATATAGATTCCCTCTCAATAGATAGACTATTTTAAATGATATCATATCACTTAAATAGTGTACCTACCAAAGCTAAGAAACCTTTGTGTACGATGATGCGCTAATTCTGCTACATTAAAGAGATACTACTAAGTTAGTAGGACTTCATGCAGTTACATAGTAAAGAGATACTATGTTTTTTTACTTAGATTTAACTTTCTTATTTTCAGATAAGTTACGATTCTGTTCCATTAAATTCATCATTTGCTCATAGAGCTTAATGGTGAGTCCAAGTGCATTATAGTTGTTGTTGTTAATGATGCGTAAATGGTCATCTGACACACTAAAATCGACTTGGTTTTTAGTAGCAGATTCTTGTAATACTTCAGGGAAGTAGTTAATCTCAAAATTATCGTAGAATATATAATTCATGTCGATTTTAAAATGGTTTGCAAGATTCTGTAGTGCATCCATAGGAACTCGTTTACGCATCCCTGTTTTTAGTTTAGAAAAAATAGTTCTATCCGTTGGATAAATAAGACTAGATATTCCCTTATTTGTCTTGGGTTCTACTTTTAAAAGTCGATTTGTTTCCTTTATTTCTTCAATAACCTCTAAAAACTTGATGGTTTCTGGATGAAGGGTTGGTTGTGGCGCTTGCATAAAAAAATTGGTTGTTTAGTTATACTGTTGGTTATGTGAATATAAGATATTAAAATTAGTATGGTAATAAGTCACTACGACTTCATCAAGAATTCACAACTACTTTACTAGGACTTCATAGCGACTTTACAAAGGTAGTCAGTAAAGAGTCAATTCTAAGTCAATTGCGTGTAAAAGCAGTTTTTACAAATCTTATTTTGTTACTTTATCATCAAATAATATACTATTTAACGTTAATTAATTGTTATATACAATGAATATGGCAAACTATTTGAGTCATTTTAGAAAAAACAAATTGCACCACGTTATGAAAAACCCTTTTGCATATGAATCAGAAAAGAATCTCAGAAATTGTAGAGACCATGTTTGGTCTCTACAGCAATCCAGTTGAAGTATTACAAAAGGCTACTGGATCGGCTCGATCAACGATCTCAAAGTTCTTTAATAACAAGAGAATTAAACCCTACACTAGAAATGCTCTATATAGGTCTTGTGTAGCTTTAGTCGCTAAGAAGCTTGAAGAACAAGAAGAGCTAGACAAGAAATTTGATACCCTTGTCAAACGATACAAAAATCGTTAAAACTATTATATCCTAGCATTCGCACCACACCTGCTAGAATACCTCCTAACCTTATTTACATTCAACAACCACAACTAAATAGGAATAAGTAATTCACTTATGCCAAGAGGTTTTATGAAGTTACTTTTCTTAGGATGATAATGTCAATTTTTAATAAAGTTAGGTGTTTGTATAACCCACAATACGATATCTAAACCCATTTTAGAATCTAATTATAAAGAAAAAAAGTGCTAAACAGGAAACGTGGCAGACTAGTGCGCAGGTTTTAAGCTAGCGGTCACAATCCTGTTGCACTTTTTAAAGAAATATAGATTGCTTTTGTGAGTTAGCAGTTCCTTTCGGCGAAAATCATAAATATCTATATGAGTATCAAGTAAAGGCGACTATTCAGAACTTTTAAAACCTTTTTGTCTCTGTGGATTAATTTAAGGGAAGGATTAATTATTTCATTAAAAAAACAAGTATGACAGTTTTTAAAAAAAGTATTTCAGACAAGCTTAAAAATCTTTTTACAGATTCTTTATCCGAAGAAGACCGTATCGCCCAGCATTTTATCAAGTATGCTACTTCCCTAGTGAGAACCTCTTATCATAATGAGACTATCTCACTACAAATTCTTCAAACGGGCGAAGAACTATCGATCAAGCTATTTCAAGGGAATAGACCCATTAAATTAATTCCTTTAGATAAAGTTGCTTTATTTTTTACTGATGGATTTACGGCTAGCTTTATTGGAAAATCCATCGTAGAACAAAAACTAAAAAATTACTTTAAAACTTTTAAAAGTCCTTCCCCGTTAAAATCAATAGGAATTCGTCTAGTAGTCTTAAAAAAAGAAAATGTAAAAATATACACTTTTGGTATGCAAAGTGCTAATGAAGTATTTCTTAGTGAATTTATTACATTTTTTAAATCTTAATTCTATGTTAGTATTCAAAAAGTGGTCGATTCCAATAGATTACAATTCTAAAATAATTGTTTGGTTTTATGATGGCAATATCAGTACTTTCTGCTCGTTAGGTAGGAAGATTAGCCATTCCCATTTCAAAGACATAGCCTTAGGATTGTATGGATTTCAAAGAAAAATGAATTCAGTACTAACGGTGAAAATCTATGATTTAGCTAGTAATAACCTGATGACTCATGTTGAATCAGGTCAGATGCTTATAAACTTAGATTGACAACCATCAAACCCCTATGCAAACCATTATTGAAT
>CAKZKZ010000335.1 GCA_937124495.1 uncultured Dokdonia sp.
ATAAACGCTTCAATACAAATACGGTATAAACTATATATCCGAACTTTAACAAAAAGCTAATAAAAACCTGAGCAATACTAGACCATATAAATAGTATACTCAAAATAGACATTATAATTTGCGTATGGGAATAGACATATAAGTAAATAACCACATGTTCTATAAAATTGTACTTTTTATAATTCCAGAATGCTAGTTTTGAAGCCAATGCATAAAAAGGAATCGTGATAAACGTGAGAAGAGATTGGTATTCAAAAAACCAATTCATCAAATCCTTTGCAGCATCAGCAGTGCCTTTTATATCTACACCATCGGCAGCTGTAAGTCCTTGATTAAACATTTCATCATTCAAAAACCACTTTCTAAAGACAAAAGTGTACAGTCCTGAGATCGTTAATGAAATTGCAAAATAGCTGAAAGCAGAAAGGTAGCGTTTACGCATCCCATCGATATAGCCACCTATAACATCTTCAGGTTTTTTAAAAAGTGCAAAAAAGGTTCTAAGAAAGTTATTTTCAATATTTAAAAATCGATCTACAAAGTCTTCGGTAAGATTACTCCAATTCAATCTATTATACATCCTTTTTGCGCCGCAACTTGAGCAAAAAGCTTGATCTAAATTTAAGGGAGTATCGCAATTTTTACATGTATTAGAAATGGTAAGAAGTTGTTCTTTCTTCTTTTTCTTTATTTTTTTAGGCTTCTTAGAAGCTTTTTTTTCTTCTGGGAGTACTTCTTCTTCCATGTAATTAGCTTAAATCTGATGTGATTAATTCACGTAATTCATCAATTGTTTTATATCGAACAAATTCTCCATTCTTCACATAACTGATCTCTCCAGACTCTTCACTAACAACCAGTGCTAATGCATCTGTTTTTTCTGTAATACCAATTGCGGCTCTATGCCTAAGTCCAAAACGCAAGGGGATACTGCGTTCTTGAGTTACTGGCAAAATTACTCTAGTCGCCGTAATGGTATTATCTTCTATAATCATGGCTCCATCATGTAACGTTGAATTTTTATAGAATACGCTTTCTATGATAGGTCTATTCACTTCTATTGCCATAGTATCACCAGTTGCTTTCACAAATTCTAGACTTGTAGTTCTTCTAATCACAATAAGAGCTCCAGACCGTATCTCTCCCATATTAACACAAGCGCCTAGTATAGCATTGACATCTATTTCTAAAATTTTATCGCTTTTAGAAAATTGAAAATTTTTAAAAACCCCTTTACCTCTTGCTAGATTTGTACTTCCAATCATTAATAAGAACTTACGTATCTCTTGTTGAAAAACAACAATCAAAGCAAACATCCCTACGCCTATAAATTGTCCGAGAATTGTGCTGAGCATTTCCATCTTTAATAGCTCTGTAAGTTGCCATATAAGATAAATCACCACAATACCTATAAATATATTTATAGCAACGGTTCCTTTCACCAATTTATATACATAGTAAAGCAATGTCGCCACTAAGACAATATCTATAATATCTAGAATTCTAAAGTTTTCAAATATTTCCAAAAAAATTGCTTTGGAGTAAAAATAAAGGAAAAAATGACATCCTAAAACTCACCGCACAAAAAAACCGCTTTTAGTAAGCTAAAAGCGGTTTTTAGATATTAAAACGATACTATATTATTTATTAATAATAATTTTCTGAGTCGTTAGCATTTCCGTATCATTTTTTAATGATAAAAAGTAGACTCCATTTCCATACTTTGAAACATCAATAGGTGTAAGATTATCTGTAATAGAAAAACGAGCAACTTCTTGCCCTGTCACATTAAAAAGAATAGCTTCTTTTACATTTAAAACAGATCTTATAAATAATTCTCCTTTTGATGGATTCGGGTATATATTGATGCCGTTAACTCCTGAAGGGTCTTCTACAGAGAGCGCTTGATCAAAAAGTGTTTGCAATTCATCTATAGGTTCAAAAACTTCACTAGTAATCCATACATTAAGATCTAAAGATAAGTTACCATAAGAACTATCTGTATCTGAAGGATCTGCTACACGTATAAATGCTGATGCAGAACTAATCCCAAACTCTAAACATCTAGAATCTGCCCCTGGACGTTTTGCTGCTTGCATTGCTGCCATTAATTTTTCTGCAAGTGTTCCATCAGTATTTACAAATGCATCTTCCATATCAGTAACAACCTCTTCAGATATTAAGATATTACCAGCAATGGAATAATTAGGTCCAGTAACATGAATAAAATCTTCAAAACAATTAGGACCCGTGAATGCTGCACTTAATGGGTTGCCATCATTTAATGTAACGGCAGTATATTGACGAGCAGATGGGTCATTTGACACATCATTATCTTGAAGCCATTGCATGATTTCTTCTGGTGTATCACCAGCTTCCATGCGGGTTCTTGCATTATTTTGATTTGTAGGATCATAAAAGGATTGTGTATGGATAGCTCCAACTCCCAATACAATATCGCTGATGGCTTGTGCTCCATCTTCTGCAGAAATACAAGTAGCTCCTGCACTTCCTATTTCTCCAGTAACAGGATCTACAGCAACAATAGAAAAAGTATGCTGCCCATAAGAAATTGTAATAAATAAGGATAATAATAAAGTAAATGTAATTTTTTTCATAGTTGTAGTTTTATACTACAATAACAACTTATGAGTTTATTTTCCTACCTAGAAACATCCTTTATAACTTTTTAATAGTCGGATATCATACAACCTACATAATTAACTTAAAAAAAATCTATTATTTCCATTTTATACCGCAACCCATGCTTGGTTTTTGGATCATGGTTTGTGGTCTGCTATTGAATACATTATCTAATGCCTCTCGCAAATCACGACCATTTACAGAGACTCCATTCCCTGGTCTAGAATTATCTAGTTGTCCTCTATATACCAATCGATCATCTGCTCCAAAAAGATAAAAATCAGGAGTACACGCAGCATCATACGCTTTTGCTACTTCTTGAGTTTCATCAAATAAGTATGGAAATGTAAAATTATTTTTACGTGCATTGTCCCACATAGCAGCTGGACCATCTTGTGGATATTTAACAATATCATTACTACTAATCGCTACAAAACCAAATCCAAGTACTCTATAATCATTTGCAACTCGTACAATTTCATCTATGACATGAATTACAAAAGGGCAATGGTTACAGATAAACATAACAACCGTACCACGTTCTCTTTTTACA
>CAKZKZ010000336.1 GCA_937124495.1 uncultured Dokdonia sp.
CACAATATAAAGATCCAATTGATGGTAAAGGATTCCGAAAGTTTTTACCCTATGGATATGTAAATCAACGAGAAAACATACTCTCCCCTTCTACTCTTTCCTTAGAAAGACATCGTTTATTATGGCTTTGGTTACAACGGGAAACCGATTTCTTTTCAAAGCCTTCAAAAGTGCTTCACTTTGCACCAGAACAAGCATTTTATAAACGTTTTCGCAAATTAAAACACCTAGACTATACGACAACAGATCTCAATTCTCCTCTTGCTGATGTAAAAGCAGATATTTGTAATTTGCCTTTCGGCGAAAATCAATACGACATCATTTTCTGCAATCACGTCTTAGAGCATATTCCAGATGACACCAAAGCCATGCAAGAATTATATCGCGTATTAAAACCTGGCGGAATGGCAATATTACAGATTCCTCAAGAACTAGATCGTGCAACTACTTTTGAAGATGATACAATTACAGACCCAATAGAACGTGCTAAAATATTTGGACAATACGACCATGTACGCGTCTATGGTAGAGATTATTTTGATAAACTACGAAGCATTGGTTTTATCGTAGAAGAGGTAGATTACACCACGGTTCTATCTCCTGAAGAAGTAGATCTATACAGACTCGCTCAAGGCGAAATTTTACCCGTGTGTAAAAAATAAGAATCAGCTATTAAACATTGATATATTATGAAGTATTTATTCCTTTTCCTGATACTAGCCATTACTCCTATGGCAGCACAAACAACGACAGAAGCTATTCAAAAAGAAATAGATCAAACAGTTTGGAAACCTTTTCAAAAAGCTTTTGAAACACTCGATGGAAATGCATTAAACGCTACCTATGCAGATCAAGTATTACGCGTAACTCCACAAGGTATTGACACAAAAAATGCCTTTAAAAAAGGAAATATAGATCGCTTTGTTGCAAACCGTAAAAATGGAGACAAGATCAGTTTGGATTTTTGGTTTGATAATAGAAAAACAAATGAAACCACTTCCTATGAAGTTGGATTTTATCGCATAGGATTCACTTCAAAAGGAGGGAAAATCCAATACAGTTATGGGCAATTTCATATTGTTTTAGAAAAAATAAACGGGCAATGGAAAATCACCCAAGATTGGGATACAGCCACTATTGCTGGAAAACCTATTACCGCAAACGAATTTGACAAAAAAGAAGCATTGAAATTTTAAAGAATACTATTTAACAATCAACTTCTCAAAGCCAGCAGTGATATACGTCCCTGTAGTATTTTCTCCATCAGCGAATACAAGATATGCCTCTATCTCTTTTTGAGTGGCGAGCACCTCTTTAGAACGCTCTAGTCCCATTGCCATAAATGCGGTTGCCCAAGCATCAGCTTCGGCACAAGTGGGAGCAATCACATTTGCACTTAATACATTACTTTTCTCAGCACTTCCCGTAAGCGGATTTATAGTATGTACATATTGTTTCCCCGTAAGGGAGTCTATTCTATTTTTACGATAATTTCCAGAACCCGCCATAGACCGATCTTCTAGTCGTAATGCGGCGGCGGCTTGCCTATTTTCTACAGAAGAGTCAATACGCTCTACACCCACAATCCAAGATGTGTCTTTGCCTTGGTGCTTTCCTTGCGCCCGTAATTCTCCGCCCAATTCAATAAGAAAATCCGAAACACCCTGATCTTGAAGAAAAACAGCAATTCGATCAATACCGTATCCTTTGGCTATGGCATTAAAATCAAAATAGATTTCTGGATATTTTTTTTGTATGGTGCCTTTCGGCGAAAGTGCTACTTTCTCAAATCCCACATAACGCTTCATAGAATCTAGAGTTACACCATCAATTACAACGAGTGGTTTTGTATCACCAAACCCATAGGCATTACGTAACCCTCCTACAGTAGGATCAAAATAACCATTTGTCAGGTTATGTATTTTTCGCGAAAGCGTAAAAACATCGGTAAACATAGCATCTATAACAATTGTGCTATCTCCTTTATTAATTTTTGATATATCGCTTTCAGGAATATAGGTACTCATAGACCTATTAACGACACGCACTACAGAATCAATTCCCTTTTTAATACGAGGTGATTTTTCAAACTCACCAAAATAAGTAACAGCATAGGTAGTTCCAAAAGCTTCTCCTTGAATTGTTATCGCATCAGGAATTTCTTTTGAGCATGATACCATGCATATAAGTAGTACGATTAAGATATGTTTCATCTATTATATTTTGGCTGACGCATTCTTTTCTTATCTCATCACCCATTATGGGTTTGATTATAGAATTTCTTGAAGTCCATTATAAATCATCGTATATGGTACATCTTTCTCAGCGGGATGTTGATAATTATCTCCATGTCCTAATCCAACACCGGCATAAAACGTACGTGCTTCAAATTTAAGTGCATGCCCTTTCATTTTTTGCATAAAAGCTTCGTCATAGGTATTAGCATTATCAGGAAACGTAATGGAGCGTACAATAACAAAATGTAATTTTTTGTCTTTGAGAACTACAAATTGAGGGTCTTTTTTAAGTTTTGAATTTACGGCCATAAACTCATATCCTTGATCTTCTAAATCCTTACCTACAATATTCATTGCAAGGTTATGTAACTCCTGTTCTGTAAGAAAAACTGCCATAGTACAAAGGTAATACCTACAGTCGAATTATGCTTTTACTTTTAAAATAAAAGAAAGAGGCTTTGAGCTACTATAAGAAAATAAGCCCTAATAGATGACTACAATATCATTGCTATTTAAACCGCACCATTTCAAAGCTTGAAAAAGTATAAATAGGCGTGCCTAATGATGTTTTACCTTTAATGTCATACCAAGGATTCATTTTAGTATTAGATGCATTTTTAATGATGTGTACGCTTTGTGCAGGTGTATTTCCTTGAAAAAAAGCAAAACGGCGTTCTCCTTGCTCATTTTCAATAATATCTGCCACCATCATGACATGACCAGGGAACCCTGGATAGATTAAAAGATCTCCTATCTTAATGTCAGAATGATTCGGCACCTTTTTTAATTCTTGAGATAAGGAATATGTACCTGCATAAGTATAAATAAGGTTGAGATATCTGTAAAAGTTTTCTTTAGAATGATTGGGTGTTGAAGTTTTAGAAAACGTCACTTCATTGCCATTGATGTTAGGGCGGTATCCTTCTGCATATTTTTTCCAAGAGCAATAATGTCCGCT
>CAKZKZ010000337.1 GCA_937124495.1 uncultured Dokdonia sp.
AACGATAGACGGAGAAAAGAAATATAATGGAGTTGTATCTAGAGTTAACGGTAATATAGATCAAGCTTCACAAACTATCAATGCATATATAGAGGTAAGAGATAAAAACTTACGAGAAGGCATGTATCTTGAAGCGAGTTTAAATGCAAAAGAAGAAATAGATGCGGTAAATTTAAATAGAACCCTTTTGCAGCCTGACAATAAGTTATTTGTAGTAAGAGATTCTATTTTAGACCTTATAGATGTAAAACCTGTTTATTTCTCTGAGAAATCCATGGTCGTTAAAGGAATTCCTAATGGAACAACTATTGTGAGTAAACCAGTCCCAGGTGCATATGCTGGAATGTTAGTTAAAGTATATCAAGACAGTAAGACAGACTCAGTCGAAGAAACACAATCTGAAAACATCACTGAAACTCCTCAATAATCATGCGCAAACTTATTACGTATTTTATTAAGTATCATGTAGCTGTAAACATAGTTGTGCTTGCGTTTTTTGTGTTTGGTGTTGCTGGAGCCTTGGGTCTTAAGTCGTCTTTCTTTCCTTTAGTGGGGTCAAAAAACATTAATATTAATGTTGCTTACCCAGGAGCATCTCCTTTGGAAGTAGAAGAGGGGATTGTACTTAAGATAGAGGATAACCTTAAAGGGTTAGATGGTGTAGAGCGTGTAACATCTACATCAAGAGAAAATAGCGGTAATATAAATATAGAGATAGAAAAGGGTAAAGATATTGACTTCATGCTTCTTGAAATTAAGAATGCAGTAGATCGAGTTCCTTCTTTTCCAGTAGGAATGGAGCCTTTAGTCGTTGCAAAACAAGAAGCAATACGACAAACCATATCATTTGCCATAAGCGGAACGGATATACCATTACCTACACTTAAGCAAATTGGGAGGCAAATAGAAAATGATTTGAGAGGTATCGATGGAATTTCTCAGATTAATGTCACAGGGTATCCTGCAGAAGAAATAGAAATAGCGGTAAATGAGAATAGTCTGCTTGCATATAATTTATCATTTAATGAGATTTCGCAAGCGGTAGCAAGGGCAAATATTCTTACGACAGGTGGGACTATTAAAACAAATGAAGAAGAGTATCTTATTAGAGCAAATAGTCGCGCGTATTATGGAAATGAATTGTCAAATCTTGTAGTGCGATCAGATGCTACAGGAAGAACGATTCGTTTAAAAGATGTTGCGCAAGTGCGAGATCGATTTGCTGAAACTCCTAATGCAAATTTCTTTGACGGAGAACTTGCTGTAAATGTAACTATCACAAGTACCAATACAGAAGATCTTATCTCATCAGCAGAAAAAACAAAAGAATATGTAGGAGAATTTAATGAGAAATATAATAATGTACAGTTGCATGTAGTAACAGACCTTTCTATTACCTTAGTGCAACGTACAGAGTTGCTTACGGAAAATGCAATTGTAGGAATGCTTCTGGTTCTTATCTTATTGTCTTTGTTTTTAAATACAAGACTTGCTTTTTGGGTTGCCTTTGGGTTGCCAGTAGCCTTTTTAGGAATGTTTATGTTTGCTAGTTACTTTAATGTAACCATAAATGTACTGTCTCTTTTTGGGATGATTATCGTTATCGGGATTTTAGTAGACGATGGTATTGTCATAGCAGAAAACATATACCAACATTACGAGCAAGGAAAAACCCCAATTCAAGCAGCGGTAGATGGAACTATGGAGGTAATTCCTCCTATTGTGTCTGCAATTATTACGACAATATTAGCTTTTGGAATATTCTTATTTCTAGATGGGCGCATAGGAGACTTTTTTGGAGAAGTTTCTGTAGTCGTTATTTTGACATTAGTCGTCTCATTGGTAGAGGCGCTTATTATTCTTCCAGCACACCTTGCGCATTCTAAAGCATTACGTAAACAAGAAAAGCCTAAAACAGGACTAGGTAGAATGTTTTCAAAATTACGCTACATTAATACCTTTGGAGATATGATTATGCGTTGGTTGCGTGATACATTATATAGTCCTGTGCTTAAATTTTCTCTTCGGTATAAATTTTTCATTTTCGCAATTTTTGTTGTGTTTTTTTTATTGACAAAAGGAAGTTTTGATGCAGGGATTATACGCGGCGCATTCTTTCCTCAAATTGCTAGTGATCAAATTAGGATTACACTTGCGATGCCTAATGGAACTAATGAAAGAGTCACCGATAGTATTATTTCTTTAATCGAAAGTAAAGCTGTCGAAGTAAATAAAGAGCTTACTCAAGAATATTTTACAAGTAAAGACAGTGATAAGATCCTTGTAGAAAATTTCATTAAAAATTTAGGGCCAGGAGCTTCAACAGCATCATTAACGATTAATTTACTTCCAGGAGAAGAAAGGCCTAATGTAATCACATCAGATTTGGTTACAAACCGCTTGCGCGAAAAAGTAGGTCCAGTGATAGGTGTTGAGAGTCTAGTCTATGGTACTGGAGGAAATTTTGGAGGACGACCAGTTTCAGTTTCTTTATTAGGAAATAATATCTCAGAATTGAAAGCAGTTAAAGCTGAATTGAAACAAAACCTAGAAAGTAATCAGTTATTAAAAGATGTAACAGATAATGATCCAGCGGGTATTAAAGAAATTCGTTTGGAACTTAATGATTATGCATATTCACTAGGATTGAATTTAAGAGATGTAATGTCTCAAGTTCGATCTGCCTTTTTTGGAGTGCAATCACAACGCTTTCAAAGAGGTCAAGATGAAATACGCGTATGGGTGCGTTATGATAGAGAGAATAGATCCTCCATTAATGACTTAGATGATATGCGTATCACGACTATATCTGGCGATCGTATTCCATTATCTGAAGTCGCTACCTATACCATAGAACGAGGGGATGTTGCCGTAAATCACTTGGATGGCCGTAGAGAAATACAAGTATCAGCAGATATCAAAAACCCTAAAGCAACAAGTTCTACAGATGTGATGGCAGATATTCAAAACGTTGTAATGCCAGAGATTTTATCTAAATATCCAACAGTAACCCCTTCTTACGAAGGACAAAATAGAGAAGCTGGAAAGTTAATAAGATCAGCAAGGCCAGTTGGGTTAGCAGTATTGTTACTTATCTATATGACGATAGCATTTACATTTAGAAGTTATAGTCAACCATTAATGTTGCTATTGCTTATCCCAATTAGTTTGCCCGCAGTAGCTTGGGGGCACTGGATTCATGGCTTTCCTATTAATATTTTATCTATGTTGGGTATCATAGCACTTATAGGGATCATGGTAAATGATGGATTGGTGCTTATTGGTAAGTTTAATAGTAATTTGCGTTCAGGAATGACATTTGACAATGCAATTTATGAAGCAGGACGTTCTCGTTTTAGAGCTATATTCTTAACATCTATTACAACCATTGCTGGGCTTGCGCCTCTAATTTTTGAAACCAGTAGGCAAGCACAATTTTTAAAACCCATGGCAATTTCTATTGCGTATGGAATAGGATTTGCGACAGTTCTTACATTAGTGATGTTGCCTATTTTCTTGTCATTTAGTAATTGGGTTAAAATCAATATAGGTGTTCTAAGTATTGGTAGAAAAATAGAAAAAGAAGAAGAAGAGCGATCGGTAAAAGAGTTAAAAGAGGAAGCTGAGCATGAAGAAGATCCTGAGGAAGGTATAACAATAGTAAATAAGTAGTATGAATTTATATAAGAAACATACTAATCGAGAATTGTTGAGTGTTTTTAAAGAAGAACAAGCATTAACGTATGAGGCTAAAATTCAACTAAAAGATGAAATTCTCTCTAGAAAGCTTGCTGTTGATATAGAAGATTTAAATGATGACATCGTTGTAAAATCAGAAGCCATTAAAAATTTAGAATACCTTAAAGATTTAGGATATAAATCTACGGGTATCGGAGGAACTATTAGAGTTGTAAGAACGCAAAAAGCAAAACTGTTAGATATTACGGCAATAGTATTGGGAATCATATTTAGTTATTATGGACTTGTTGGGTTGATGAAAAATATTCTTGGATTTTTAAATGAAGATTCTTTTGATTCAAATGGATTCCTTTCTAATGGGGTTTTAGTAGTAGTAGGGTATATTGGATTTAAAATGTTATCCGGAATAAAAAGATTAATAGATCATATAGGATTTGAACTCCTATCCGAAGGTGATGTTGTGCGTTTAAAAAAACGTTTTGATATAGCATTAGTAGAAAAAGAGTTTGCTCCTGAAAATGTATCGATTAAAGAAAGTGGAGGAGAAATTGCACTTTGTTTAAATAATATAGAAGTAATTACTGGAGATTCGAGTAATCTAATGCAGCGTATGACAATTCAAGAGTTAGCCGTAAAAATTAAAAATAAAGAAGAAGAGATACAGGATGCGTAATTTATGTAATATAAGTCTAGAATTTAAAGTGCTCTTTTTTGTATTCGCTTTCGCGAAAGCGTACTCACAAGAAATCCCTTCTCAAATACTCTCTAAAGAAGAAGCAGTGTCTATTATGCTTGAAAATAACTTTGGAATCCAACTAGCGAATAATCAAGTGGAAATTTCAGAGAATAACACCAGTATTCTTAATGCTGACTTTTTGCCTAGCTTAACGGGTAATGCAGGAGCTAACTTTGATAGAACTAGTAGTAGTACAGATTTTGGAGGTGCTACAGATGCTGATGGTAATCCAAGGCCAGATATAGAAATAGTCGGAGCAGAGACTACTCGGTATAATGCTTCTATAAATCTTGATTACACACTGTTTGATGGGTTAGGCCGTTATTATAATTACAAACAACTTAAAGAACAGTATAATCTTACGCAATTAGAAGCAAGGGAGACGATAGAAAATACCATGCTGCAACTTTTTTCTGTGTATTATGAAGTTGCTAGGCTCAAAGAAAATGTCCTTATTTTAGAAGAGGCACTTCAGGTAAGTAAAGATAGAGCTGTCCGTGCGCAATATCAATTCGACTATGGACAGGTAAATAAACTTCAGGTACTAAATGCAAAAGTAGATATTACTACAGATAGCATAAACGTGTTAAATGCACATCAGAATTTGAAAAATGCTCAACGGGATCTTAATGTAGTTCTTAATAGAGATTTAGAGAAAAAGTTTCAGGCTGATACAACAGTGACTTTTATAAATGAATTGATTGTAGATAGTCATATAGAGCAGGCATTGGAAAATAACGTAACCTTACTTCAATCTGAACAAGATATTATTATTAGTGGCTATCAAATTAAAACGGCAAGAGCATTATTTTTGCCTACTGTTGGACTGACGGGAAGTTATGGCTGGAACCTTTCTAATAACCCTGCCTCTGTCTTTTTTCCAAGTACAACAGGAACTTCACATACGCTTGCAGCTGGCGCTACCTTGCGATGGAGCCTCTTTGATGGGGGTAGATCGGTAATTGCACTTAAAAATGCTAAGATTTTTAGACAGAGTCAAGAGTTGGTAAAAGAGCAATTGAAGCAACAAGTACAACGCGATATTGCAAACGCAAAAGGGAATTATAAAAATGCACTTATGATTTATGACCTTCAGGCGCAAAATGTGAGAACAAATAAAGATAATTTTACACGTTCTCAAGAGCAATTAAAGATAGGTCAGATTACAAGCGTAGAGTTTAGACAAGCGCAATTAAATTTATTAAATGCAGAAGTCACAAAAAATGCAGCGAAGTATACTGCAAAATTAGCTGAATTACAGCTCTTGCAACTTACAGGACAGCTTTTAAATATAGCGTTTTAAGAACGTGTGATTGTGTAATAAATGATAGAACATCACATATAGTAATAATGTTTGAACATTTTTTTCAATGTCCGTATTGTTGGGAAGATATATCTATGCTAATAGATCCCTCTGTAAATACATCCTATGTAGAAGACTGTGAAGTGTGTTGTAATCCTATAGAGGTATCTGTTTATTTTGATCAAGGAGAGCTAGAATCCTTTCAAGCTAATAGTATTGAACAATAGGAGTTCTTCTTTTTTATTTTGTATCTATATATAAAGACAGGCATCCTTGTTTAAGTGTTGTGTACTCCTTTGATTTATAGTATTTTTTATTTTTCTTAAAAAAAGATTTATTTTTTTGTTTTTAATTGTAAAATGCGTGGTATCTTTGCTGTCCGCTTTTTGTAGAGCAGTTCATTCACATCTTGGTTTTATCTTTTAGAATAAGGATTAAAAAAAAAGTAAATTTTTTATTTTTTTCTTTGTTTGGAGGAAGAAATTAGTTGTACATTTGCACCCGCTTTGAGAGGGAGTATATGTTGAGAGAATGAGAGGCGGATAGGTTCATTTATTATTGAAGTATTGTTTGATTTAAGAGCGAAAAAAAAGATTAAATTTTTTTTAATTTTAGTTTGTTTGGAATAAAATAATAGTTGTATATTTGCACCCGCTTTGAGAAAGAGGTTTTGAGGCAAAAGTTCATAAGAATTAATGTAGTGATTTGGTAATAGGATTTTAAGATAAATCCATAAAATAGAAGGTTCGATTCCTTTACACTAAACAGAGCGATATTTGATTTTTTAAATCAGGTATCAATTAGAGAGGATCTATTTTCTTTCTAAGTTCATTGACATATTGAATTGACAGCGCGTATAATTACAGTTTTTATATTTATATAGAGATTGTTTTAAATTATGCAAGTTTCTAATTTTCGGATTAGGAACTATAAAAGAATTGAAGACTAGAATTTTGAATTTTGAGACGATTAATTTCTTATTTATTGTGAGTTGAAATATATTAAAGACACACGATGAAGAGTTTGATCCTGGCTCAGGATGAACGCTAGCGGCAGGCTTAACACATGCAAGTCGAGGGGTAACAGAGGTAGCTTGCTACTTGCTGACGACCGGCGCACGGGTGCGTAACGCGTATACAATCTACCTTTTACTGGAGAATAGCCTTTGGAAACGAAGATTAATACTCCATAGTATTATTGACTGGCATCGGTTAATAATTAAAGTTTCGGCGGTAAAAGATGAGTATGCGTTCTATTAGCTAGATGGTAAGGTAACGGCTTACCATGGCTACGATAGATAGGGGTCCTGAGAGGGAGATCCCCCACACTGGTACTGAGACACGGAC